>JBCCQL010000054.1:0-11949 GCA_039024355.1 Planctomycetota bacterium | reverse complement strand
CCCGCCGAGCAGCCGGCGGCAGTCGTTGTACCGCCCCCCGGCCAGCGCCGTCTCGGCGGCATGAATGGTTCGAATCAACGCGAGCTTCTGCTTGGCGGACTCGGCCCCGAGGAAGCTGAGCGGGAAGACGAGGTCGTACATCTCCACGTGGTCCAGGTCGAGGCTGCCGCCGCCCGACACCTCAAACTGTAGCCGCAAAGACTCCCCGGACGCCACCGGCAGGTCGTCCACAGAAAACACGAAAGGGCGCCAGCCGTCGGCGGGCGTGCCGAGCTGCTCAGCGGGCACGATCGTGTGGCTGCGGTAGCCCCCACCCGCCTGGAGCAACGAAACACGGAGCTGCGCGTCGGGATCGAGGTCGTGACCGCGCACACGGAAGACGGTCGCCAGCTGACCGGTGGGCGGCATGATGAAGTTGTCGCTGCGGACGCCCACGCCGCCGGCGAGGCGGATTGACCGGGCGCCGTCGGCGGGCGAGTCCAGGGTGGTCGCCACCGCGGCCGTGTCGGCGCCGGTTTGGATCGGCGCCCAGCCTAGCACGCCGCCCTCGAAGCCGGCCTCTTCGAACGACGGATTGGGGCACCCGTCGTGGCGGCTCAACGCGTTGAGGTTTCGGGCGCGGACGGCTTCGAGCCGTGCCGCCAGCCGTGCCTCGACCCCGCCGACCATGCTGCGGCGTACCCCGAGCGGCTCAACGGCGACGGAGTCAAACCGGACGAGCCGGACCTCGAACGGGCCAAGCTCGAGCGGCAGGGCGTGCTCGCCGACGCCGTAGTGCTGGGGCTGGCCTTCGCCCGGTACAAGCCGCGTGGCGGAGCACGCCGCCTGCGTCCGAACGGTCAGCGTCGCAGTCACTGGCCACGGCGAGGTGTTCGCCGCCAGCAGCGTCGTGTGGGTCTCGCCGCTCGCGGCACGGACCACAACCGGCTCATCCGCAACGGTGGTGGTCTCCGGCGAGCGGGGCGGCACGCTCGCAAGCTTCCTCCTGGCTTGCACCAGGCGTTCGTCGAGTGACAGGCCCAGCGTTGTTCCGCCCTCCAATACAATCTCGGGCGGCCCCTCGGCGGCCAGGCTTGCGTAAGCCTCCAGCAGGGCGCCGGACTGTGGGGCGATTACGAGCGACGCGTCGGTGCGTGGCGCCGCGAAGGGGCTGGCCTGTTCGAGGCCACGGAGGCGTTGCTGCTGCGGCAGGCCGATGAGTGCAACCGCCCGCGGCGCCTGAGCCAGGCGGCGGAAGCCGGCGTTGAGCGTGAGCGGCCCCGCCTCGGTTTCGACGAGGCCTACGCCGGTCGTGTAACGCGGCTGGGCGAAGCGCACTGGCCCGACGCCGCGGAGCGCTTGGGGGTCGATCCCGCGGGCCAGCAACGCCTGGCGCGAGGAAGGGTCGACGCCGATACGTGGGCGGATCAGCCGGTCGGTCTGCGGCGCCAACAGAGCTTGGTCCGCGAGCACGACCAGGCGTCGGTCGGGGCCGCTGGCGGCAACTTGCGTGGAGGCTTCTGCGTAGAGCGCGGTGATCTGCTCGGTCTGCCACTCACGCCAGGCTGTGGCCCAAGGCCCGGCGACGGCGGCCCGGTAGGCCTCGATCGACCGTGGGGTGTGGCTGGGCCAGCCGCGCCCGGTATCTTTCAGGAAGCGGTCGAACACCGCCGGCGATACGTCGGGGAAAGGCGCCGCCGCCGCGTAGCCTCGGTCGCTCACCTCCAGCGCCACGCCAGCAAACGACCTATGCCCGCCATGGGTTTCCAGCAGGCCTTCGACCGCATTGAGTACCGCCTGGCGCACCGGCGCCTGAAGCGGCGAGTACGCGGTTTGGCCGCCGCCGGCGGAGCGCCGCGTGGCCTCGACCCCCGGCGTAAGGCTTTCGAGCCTGAGGGCGGGGATCAGCCGTAGGCCGCGTCGCTCGAACTGCATCAGCAGCAGGCGGAGCACGTCCTTGCGTGGCAGGTCGACGGCGCCGGAGACCAGCGGCTCGCGGTCCAGGCCGGGCGTTGCTGGCAAAACGCGGCTGGCGAACAGTGTGCCCTCGCCGCGTGCAACGGTCAGCGTCGCCCCGCCGAACCCCGCGGCGGTGAGCCAGTCGGCCAGCCGCTCGCCCACTTGGTAGAAGCTTTGCCAGTCTTCGTGCTCGAAGGGCCCCGCGTTGCTGACACCAAGCGACCGCGTCAGGTCGTCGATGGAAAGCTGGGCTAGGGGCAGCCGCTGCTGGGCGGCTGCGTCGGGTTGGGCTTGTTCGGCGGAGTCGTCGGCCACGAGCACGCGGATACGCCCGTAGCGTGCGGGGGATTCCGCCGACCCGTTGCTGAGCACCAACAGGGGCGAGCTCGACTTCGGCCAGAAGAGCTGACGCGCGGTGCGTAGGCCGCCGGCGCCGGCCTCGTCCGGCCCCACGACAACGCCCGTCGACGCGCCGAATGGGCCTGCGGCGCCGAGCCCGTCTTGGTCGATAACGGTGACAACCAACTGCTGCGGCGCATCCGCCGGGTACTGCACCTCGACGACGTGGGGCCTGCCCGGCTGGGTGACCGGCAGCGGGTAGGCCTGCCACGCCGGCTCGCCGGGGCCGCCCGGGCCGAGGGAAATCAGGCGTCCGCCGTCGGCGTCGATCTTCTGGGCCGGTCCGCTTCCCAGGGGCCCCTCGGGCAGCGACGCCGCCCGCCGAAGCCAGACCCACCGTGGGAGGCGGTCCCACCACCGCCGGCTAGTCGGGTCGATCTCTTGCACGGGGCGCCACACACTGGGGGCCGCGGGCCGTTTGGCACGATCGAAGACCACCAGCTGGAACACGCGTGTCGCCAGGCGTTTACCGGATCCGCCAGGCAGCCACGCCTTGACGGCCCCGGGCGGTTGAATCGCCGAAAGCCTGACCGAGTACACGCCCTCTTCTTCTGGCAGCGGGATGGTGAAGCGGGCAGTGGCGTGACCAGAAACCGGCGTCGTTCGCCGCTCGGGCTGCGCCTGCCAAACTGCTGCCCCGGCCCTGCCCCGGTGCAAGGCGGCGGCAAGGTCGACAACCGCCCCGCCCGTGAGCCCCGGGACAGCCGCTTGGACTTCGAAGGAGAACGACTCGCCCGGGGCAAACACGAGCTGCTCGCGTCCGGTTTGCACGCGTAGGTGGTCTGCCGCTTGGCGTTGGACGATCCATGCCGTGCCGGGCCGCCCAAGGTCACGCCGCACCGTCCCCGCCAAAAGCTCCGCAACAGGCGCTTCGACCAGTTGCGGCGGCTCGCCGCCGGGCGTGTTCAGCACGCCGCGGAGCGTGCCGGCGCCGATCGCACCGGGCGAGTGGACGGTCACATCGAAGGCGATGCGGGTCGAGGGCCGACGCAGGTGCAGGTTCAGCACGCCGGCGTCCAGGTGTGCGTTGCCGGCCGCGTCGTATTCGCTGCCCAGCCACTGGAGGTGGCTGAGGGCCCCGCCCTCGACGCTAAACTGCCCAGACCACCTGCTCGGCTGCTCGCTCGTCAAGAACACGCGGACACGGCACCGCGGCGATCGCTCGTCGAGCACCGTCGCGGATGCCGAAGCCGGGGGCTCTGCGTGCACCCCCGTCGTGGCGAGCGCGGCGGCGAGTGCGCTGGCGACGGCGATCCAACAGTGAGCGGCTGCGGGCCGTGCACCGGCACGCGCAACGGTCGCCCCGCGATGCTGGCTCGCTGCACGCCGTGGGTGACCACGCAATCGCATGGAGACGTCCTTGTCTCGCTGGCCCGGCCGCGGCTGTCGGCGGCGGTGGGCGGGCGTCCTGCCTGCCCGGTTGCTGCGCTGGCGTGTCTGACGCCGCAAGCGCAGGTGCGGATGGTACTTGCAGCGAAAATTGGCATCCAGACCGAATTCTGCTGGCAGCGGCGGCTGCCGGGCCGGAGCCGGGGCTCAGCCGTCGCGAGCGGCTTCAGCTGCTAGCAACGCGGCCATCGCTTCGACGACCCCCGGGCGAACCGACGCGACATTGTTCGCTTCCCAGCGGTCGTCGGGCTTTGCGTAGAGCTCGTGGTTGTCGGCGCCACGCCCGCCCGGCGCTGCCGCATTGCTAGAGTTGGCGTCGCTGCCCGCGACCAGGCACCAGTCCATAGATCGGGCGGCGGGCTTCTGGCCATGCAGAACCACCGTGGCGGAGGCGTGTGCCGCCAGTGCTTGCTCGATGCCGTCGTCGTGCAGGCGGTCGGCTTTCGCAACCGCGCTAAGGGCTGCCAGCAGGGTGATCGGCGCCGCGGCGAAGCGTCTGCCCGGCGTGCGGCGATGGTCCCTGACAAGCAGGGGCACATGCCGAGACTCGGCGTAGGCGCCGGCCTCTGGCATGCCGACCCTGCCATGTTCTCCCAGCGGGTAGCCACGCACGCCGAGCAGCACCAGCTGCGTTTGCCGTTGCGGGTCTTGTTGGTCGATCGTCGCCACCAGCTGCCCAAGGCACGTGTCCAGCACCGCGATCTGAGCGGCGTAGCGGCACGCCGCGGCGAACACGGCGTCGGGGTCCGCCTGACGATCAATTCGCCCGGCCGCCGGCGCCGTGCTTTCCGGCGGGGCGGGGTCGTCCTCATCGACAAGTCGGGCGATCACCTCCGCCGGCGCATCCCACGGCCCGGTTAGCCCGCGGGTGTGGAGCCAAAGCGTTTTCGAGTCTGAGGCGCCGCCGAGGTTCGCCGCTTCGACGGCCTCAACAAAGCCGGCGAACGCCACCGCCAACGCTGTGTCGGGGATCGCTTCGGCCGCGGCGGCGGGGGCGGGCGTCTCGAGCTGCAGCACGGAGTCGAACCGCGACGCGTTTGACGGATTCTGCGTGAGCGTTTCGGCGGCGGCGGGATCGTCGGTCACCACTTGCCGCCAATCTGCCGGCGGGAGAAGGTCGGCCAGCTGCCGATGGATGGTTAGCGGGTCGGCAGTTTCGGCGAATGCCCACTCAACCAGCACCGAGCCGCACGCCAATTGGTCGAGGGCGGGCGTCGGGTGCCAAGTGTTGCCGTAGGCGCCGAGGGCCGCCGCCCGCAGGCCGTCGATGGTGAGCAGAATCGTATTGCGGGGACGCATGGCAGAAGGCGTTGATGCGTTTCCACGGGCACGGTGCATCCACGTGCGGCAGAGGCTGCAGCGTACCGCCCGCCGCTGATCGTCCCCAGCCCCCAGCGGTGGATCCCGGCCCCAGCGCCCGCTGCGTCCCTAGGCTTGCGCCCCAGGCGTGGAGCCGCGGCGCCATTCTTGCCAGACGATTTGGGGGAACACCCAGGCGTCGCGGGCGTAGCGGCTTGCCAGGCGGCCCGGCTCGCTCGCAAGGCGGTGGGCCCACTCCAGGCCTGAGCGTTGCATCCACTTGGGGCTACGCCGCTTGTGGCCCGCGAGGAAGTCGATCGTCGCGCCGACGCACAGGGCAACCTTCGCTTCTAGCCTGCTGTGATGCTCACTGACCCACAGCTCTTGCTTGGGGGCGCCGAGGCCGACAATCAGCAGGTCGGGCTGGGCGGCCGCGACGGCGGCTAGGGCCTCGTTTGTCGCGGCCGGCTGCTGCTCGAACCCCAGCGGCGGGCAGTGGACGCCAACGACCTCGACCATCGGGTGCCGCCCGGCGATCCGCCGCGCCGCGATCTCCGCGACGCCCGGCGCGGCGCCCAGCAGGAAGGTCCGGAGTGGCGGCCGCCCCGCAGCGCCCGCCGAAGCCAGCACCGCCGGCGTGAGGTCGCTGCCGGCCACACGCTCGGGCAGCGGTTGGCCCAGCAGCCGCGACGCCGCCACCAGCGGCGCCCCGTCGGCCAGCACCATGGCGGCCTGGGCGTAGGCCTGCCGCAGGTCGCGTCGCGCGCGGTGCATGACCACGTGATCGACGTTCGGCGTAACGACGTAGCGGCAGCGGCTTGGCGGTGCGGCCGCGCACCAATCGAGCACGCGGTCGGTCGCCTGGGCAAGCGTCAGGCGATCGATCGCCATGCCAAAAAGCGAAACATGCTGGCGTTCGGGCATTGCTTGTTACGTGCGTGAAAAGTGGTCGGGGCGGAGTCGCGCGGGGGGATCACGCCA
The DNA here is from genome assembly GCA_039024355.1 of Planctomycetota bacterium. Classification (GTDB taxonomy): domain Bacteria; phylum Planctomycetota; class Planctomycetia; order Pirellulales; family Lacipirellulaceae; genus JBCCQL01. The sequence goes on along the minus strand of JBCCQL010000054.1, from coordinate 5,943 downwards.
AAGCCGCGGGCCTTGTGTGGACGGTCGCCGGGACCGCAGCGGGGAGCGGTGAACGCAGGCGCCGCTCGCAGCCCACCGCCGTCCCGGCAACAAAGAACAGCAGCCACTGGTCAGACTGCACGTGCGTCAGGTCGTGGAAGATGGCAGACGGCAGGTAGACCATGACCGCGCCAATCAGCAGCACGCCAAGCGACCGAATCGCCGCCGGGGCGCCGGCCGCGTGCGCCAGGCGCCAGCCGCACACCAGCAGCCCGCCGAGCACGGCCGCGTACGCCGCCAAGCCGATCATCCCGGTCTCGACGAGCAGCCCCAGGAACGTGTTGTGGTGGTGCAGCTCGCGTAGGCTTTCGAGCTCGAACACCTGAGAGCGGTCCGACAGGTACGGCAGCTTCTGGTCGTAGAAGCGACCGAACCCGACGCCCGTTAGCGGGTGGTCGCAGAACATCCGCCACGACACATAGGCGAATGCGGTGCGTTGCTGCACGGAGTGCCGCGACACGCCGCCGGAGTCTTCGCGCTCCAGGTACAAGACGCTCTGCCAGAGCAACGCCCCGGCGAGCACGCCGCAAACGCCCACGCCCGTCAGCACAGGCATACGCAGGCGCCGCGGCAGCTGGACGGCCAGCACCGCAACGCCGCTGGCCGCCAGGCCAATCCAGGTCGATCGCGTGTAGGTCAGCAGGACGCCAAACGCCATCAGCGGCATAGCGACGAACACGGCGGGCTGCACCAGCCGGGGGCAGCGCGGCAGCAGCAGCCAGGCGGCCCAGAAGCAGACCGATAGGTACACGCCCAGGCTTACCGAGTTGAGCGCCGGGCCGCGGGCCCGCCCAAAGTGCATGCCGAGCTCGGGGTTGGCGATAAAACGCGGGAACACCAGCGGCCAAAGCCCGGCGGTCTCGGCGAGTGCGGTCACCGCGAGGTAGCCGCCTAGGAGCGTCAGCATGGCGAGGACGGCGGTAACCGTCCGGCCGTCGACGGGCGATTGCCGCGTGACGACGAACAGCACGGCGGGGGCCCAAAAGCTGACAGCAAGCCGCCAGAAGGGCGACTTTGGCAGCAGGTCCGCGTCGCCCGGGCGATAGGCGATCGCGCTCGCTGTGAGCCACAGCAGCGTCAGGCCCAGCGCCCAGTCGATCCCGCCGACGGCTGAGCCCGCGACCCTGCCTCGCCAAACACGCCAGGCAAACAGGCACGCGGCGGTCAGCAGCAGGAGCCGGTCTAGCGTGACGGTGACCGGGCCGACCTCGGCGCCCCAGAACTCGGGCCCAAAGACGTAGCCCAGCACCACGGTCGCGGCCGCCAGCAGCGGCAGGCTTACGCGATCGGCGTACAGGCAGGCCCAAACCAGCAAGCCGGCGGCGATAAGCAGCAACGCGATGGCCACAGGCGAGCAGCGGCTGCGATGGTAGCAAGAGACTGATCGCCGCGGTGGCGACAGCCTCCTGATTGGCCAGCCGGTTCAGGGCGTGGTGGGTGAGGAGTCCGGCGAAACGTTTCTGCGTGCAAAGCCTACGTCACGCCCGACACGCATCCGCGGCGGCGAGGAGGCACACCCTTTTGCGGCGGGCGCCGGGGAACGCGTTAGCCGGGAAATTCGGCACGACCGTACCCTGCGCCGACCGCCTGACGGGTGTCGGCCGTTGGCTGCGTGGCGTGGCTGGGCGTGGGGAAGCTCTGGTCCCACGTCTGCGGTCGGACAACGGCATCCTCCGGCGTCGCGCCCTTGGGGGCGTAGAACGCGAAGACCAGGCCGACTCCCAGGATCATGCCGCCTAGGCCGCCGGCCAGGCTCACCGTTGCCCGACCAGGGCCCTCGGGGCGGGCCCCGGCCTCGACCGAGTCCACACGCTCCAAGAAGCTGGTCGCGGCGGCCCCGGCGCTGTGCGCTCGGGCGTCTGCCAGTTGGGCTTCCGCGGCGTCGACCAACCGCCGCTGGTTCTCGACCGCCGACACCAGCGATGAGTACTCCGCCCGCCGGGCGGCCAGCGTAGCGACCCGCCCGCGCACCTGTTTCAGCTCGGCCCGCAACGCCGCCTCGCGCTGATGGCTGAGCGAGAGCTCCATCTCGACACCGGCGATGGCGGCCGGCACCTCGTTGTGCAGCTGCGCCCGCAGCCGCTCCTCAGCCGCCTTGGCGGCGACCACGAACGGGTGGCTAGGCGAACGCGAAGCCTGCAGCGAGGCGGCCCGGATCTGGGCGTCGACCAGCCCGTCCTTCAGCCGCTGCAACGCCGGTTGCGATACCAGTAGGGCCGACGGCGTCGCCAGCAGCCTGGATGGATTGGCCTGGGCGTCGCGGAGCGTGGCGAGCAGCTGGGTCGCTCGGCGGCGGCCGGTTTCGCTGTCGCGTAGCTCGGCCTCGACGGACAACGCCTTCTCGGCCAAGGCGCCCCGCCCGCCAAGCGGCGAGACGAGGCTGCGCAGGTCGCCCAGGTCGGCCCCCACGGAGGCTTCGGCGTCGGCCAGCTTGCCGGTGTGCTCGGCAAGGACGGCCCGCGCCGCGGTCGCCGCGTTCTGCAGCTCTACCGTCATCGATCCGGCTTGCTGGTTGCGCAGCTCCTGCATCCGCGCGATCAGGTGGCCGCAGAGCGCGTCGCACAGCTTGACCGCGTCTGTCGAGTTTTTGTCGTAGACCGTCAGGTAGAAGACCTCGGTGGCGCCGAATACGGCGCCGCCGGGCGGCGTGATCTCTAGGTTGTCCCGCAGGTCTTCGATGTCGCTCAGCGAGGGCGTCGCCGCCCCGCGAGAGAACCAGCCGGGCTCGCCGACCTGTTCGAGCGTAGCGGCCAGCACCCGGCGGCTGCGGGCGACTTCGAGGATGGTCTCTTGGACGGTCCGCATCTCGGACAGGTCCGTAAATTTGCCCAGGCGTTGCTCGCCGTAGCCGGCGGCCTCGCTCCGGACAATCAAGCCCTGCGAGGCCTTCCACTTGCGTGGCGTGATCAGCGTGGCGCCGGCGGTCAGCAGCAGCCCGGCCACCGCCGGGGCGACCCACAGCCAAGCGTGTTCACGCAGTAGGCGGAGGACGACGGCGGGCGAGAGGCTAGCGGGCTGGGTGGTTGGCATGCGACGTTCCCGGGCGGCGGTGGCGAGGAGCTTGGCGGTTGGGTAGCCGACGCCGGTCATGGGCAAAGCGTGTGCCGCCCGGCGCCGGTTGAGCCGGCCCGCAACCCGGGCAGTCTGCCCGTAAGTCTTGCTCGCAATCACGTTAACGGGCGGCAACCGATCAGAAAGCGGCGCCCCACCCGCCATCCTGGGCCCGGCACCGGGGCGTTGCAAAAAGGCAACCCTGTCGCCGGCTCGCCACATCACCCGGGCGGGCCGCGGCGTGGCGGGCGGATTGCCTTGCGTTCGCCCATCTGCGAGGCAGAGTTGTGGGTCCGCTCCGCCCGCGTGCCGCGCCGAGGTGCTGCTGCAGCCCTTCGCGGGCCGGTTGCGAATCCCTTTGATGCCGCCTCGAGCAGCCGCCCCATCCGCTGAGCGTAGCCGTGCCTGTCGAAGTCCTGACCACGTCCGAACAGCTGACGGGCATCGCCGAGGCTTGGGACCGCTTGGCCGCGGGGCACCCGATGCGTGGCCACGCCTGGGCCGAGAGCTGGTGGCGCCACTACGGCGGCGGCCAGCTGTTTGTCGTCACGGTTACAGAGGCCGAGCGTATCGTCGGCCTGGCGCCGTGGCGGATCGAGGCGTCGGCCCGCCACGGGCGCGCTATCCGCTGGTTGGGCGACGGCGAGGTCTGCAGCGATCACCTGACGCTGCTGGCCGCGGAAGGCCAGCAGCAACACGCAGTCGATGCGATCGCCGATTTCCTGTCGGAGGATTTCAACGCCTGGGACCTGCTACGCCTGGACGACACCGACACAGACGACGCCGGCCTCGACTTGCTCTGCCGAGCCTTCGCCGACCGGGGCGCCCGCTACCAGACACGCGGCGCCGGCGCGTGCTGGCGGATTGCGTTGCCGGGCGACTGGGATGCGTACCTCGCCTCGCAGTCGAAGTCACACCGCAAGCAGCTCCGCCGCACGGAGCGGGGGGTGATGCAGTCCGGCGCCTGCCGCTTGCACGCGGTAACTTCCCACGACGACTGGCGGCGGGCGTGGCCGCTGTTTGTCGACCTCCACCAGCGCCGCAGGCAGAGCCTGGGTGAGCCCGGCTGCTTTGCTTCGCCCCGCTTCGCGGCGTTCCACGCAGAAGTTTCGCAGCGGTTGCTAGAGCTCGGCCAGCTACGGCTGAGCTGGTTGGAACTCGACGGCCGGCCGGCAGCGGCCGAGTACCAGTTCGCCGGCGCCGGGTGCGTGTTCGCCTACCAGGGCGGCCTCGAGCCGGAGCTGCTCGATCAGCAGCCCGGCCGGATATCTTCGATCTTCGCGATCCGCGCGGCCATGGATGCCGGCGCCAAGGCCTACGACCTCCTCCGTGGCGATGAGCCGTACAAGGCCCACTGGCGTGCCGAGCCGCGGCAGACATGCCACCGCCAGCTGGTGCCGCCGCGGCCAGCGGCTCGCGTGCGGGCCGGGGCGGATCGGCTGGTGGCTGCGTTGAAGTCGGGCGTGAAGTCGCTCGGCGGGGCGCCAGGCCTGAGAGGCGGGCCGGCCAGATGAACCCTGTCAAGCACGCTGCGCTCGCCGCGTACTACTGGGGCTCGCTGCCGATGCGGCGCCGCCGGGCCGCGACGCGCCGCCGCCGTGGCGTGGAGCCCGTCAGCATCCTGTTCTACCACCGCGTCGCGGACACGCACCCGAACGGGTGGACGATGCCGTGCAAGACCTTCGCCTGGCAGATCGAGTGGATCGCTAAGCGGTTTGACGTCGTGAGCCTTGCCGAGGCGCAGCGGCGGATCGCGTCGGGCACGAACGCACGGCCAACGGTCTGCATCACGTTCGACGATGGCTACGCGGACAACTGCGAATTCGCCCTGCCGCTGCTGCTGCGGAAGAGACTGCCGGTGACGTACTTCGTGGCGACGGACAACCTGCGGACCGGCACGCCCTTCCCGCACGACGTCGCCGCGGGCGTCAAGCTGCGGCCGAACTCGGTTGAGGAGGTCCGTGCGATGGCCGGCGCGGGCGTCGAGATCGGCGCCCACACGCGGACCCACGCCGACCTGGGCCGCGTCGTGGATCACGACCGGCTGGTGAGCGAGCTCGCCGGGTCCAAGCACGACCTCGAACAGACGCTCGGCAGAGCGGTCCGCTATTTTGCCTTCCCCTTCGGCCTGCACGAAAACCTCTCGCCGGAGGCGTTCCGTGTCGCACGCCTGGCTGGCTTGGCCGGCGTGTGCTCTGCGTACGGCGCCTACAACACCCCAGGCGACGACCCGTTCCACCTCAAGCGTATCCACGCAGACCCGCAGCGGCTGCGGCTGAAGAATTGGCTGACGGTCGACCCGCGTAAGCTGCGTGTGCCCGACTTCGACCCGGGCGACCTCGATGCGGACCCCAGGCCGGCGGACCAGGGGCCTGCTGGCCGCGGGGCGTCGGGCGAAAACCTAGCGGCCGCCAGCGACGACATGGGTCCGTGCACGCTGGTCACCGCCCAGGACGGGCCCTCGGCCGTCGAGGTGCCCGATTAGCCAACAACGCCCGAAAGAACGGTTCACCGGCCTGCGGCCAGACACGCTGACTTCTAGCATCGCGATCCTGTTGGTCGTGAATGTCCTGCAGCGGTCGGTCGGCTTCGGGCGGAGCGTGCTGCTGTGCAGGTGGCTCGAGCCGGAGTCGCTCGGCCACTGGGAGATGGCGTTCGGGTTCTTGCTGATGGCTGCGCCGCTGGCGGTGCTCGGCCTGCCCGGGTCGTTCGGGCGGTATCTGGTCCGGTACCGCGAACGCGGGCAGCTGCGGCTGTTCCTCCGCCGGACAGCCTGCTGGACGCTGCTGACGGCTGCGCTCGCGATTCTGGTGCTGCTGGCCAACCAAGCGGCGTTCGCCCGGTTGATTTTTG
>JBCCQL010000053.1:0-12013 GCA_039024355.1 Planctomycetota bacterium | reverse complement strand
GGGCGGGGCCTCCTCGGCTTCCTCGTCGGCCTGGTCCTCTGAGTCGGCGTCCTCAGAGTCGGCGTCGATGCCAGCCGCAAAATCGTCGTCGTCCTCGTCGTCGACGAAGTCGAACTCGTCGTCGTACAGGTCTTCTTCGTCGTCGGCCATCGGGGCACCTGCGTCGCGGGCAGCGGACGCGCTTAGGAGAATCAGAATCGGGGCGAGAGACGCCCGGCGGCTCACGCCGTGGTGCGGCGGGGCGGGCGGTTGCAGGCGGCTAGGCCGCGGCCGCCGCAGTATCGGGCCCTGCGCGTGGGCCGTCAACACGCGGGCCCAGAGCGAGCCCCCCGTTTCGGGCGGCCGCCGAACCGCCTATCGCATGGCCATCTGCTGCTTGGCGGCCTCGATCGCCCGGTCCAGGGCGGCGTCGGCCCCGTTGCCCGGGCCGCGGAAGCCTACGCGGGTCGCTCGCCCATCGGCCACGCTCGTAGCATGTCGCACGACGATATCGGGGCTCACTCCGACCTTGCTGATCGGCTGGCCTGTGGGCGAGTAGAACTTGGCGGTGGTCAGGCGGATGCCGGCGCCGCTCTGGCCCAGCGGGAAGATCCCCTGCACGGAGCCTTTGCCGTACGAGCGGGCGCCGACGATGGTGCCCCGCCGGTTGTCGCGGATGGCTGCGGCAAAAATCTCGCTGGCGCTCGCGCTGTCGCCATCGATCAGCACCACCAGCGGCACCCGCCACGTGCCTGCGCGGTGGGCGCGGTAGTCGAAGTCTTCGCCGTTGCTGCGGCCGCGGGTCGAGACGATCGCCCCCTGCGAGACGAACTTGTCCGCCAGCTCGACGCTGGCCGTGAGCAGCCCGCCCGGGTTGCCCCGCAGGTCGAGGATCAGGCTCCGCATCCCTTTGCTGTGCAGGTCCCACAGCGCGGCGTCCAAATCGCGGCTGGTGGCCTTCTGGAAAACCGGCACGTGGACGTACGCCACGCCGTACTGGGCGTCGAGGATGCGGGTGTCTTCCAGGCTGGGCACGTCGACGTGGGCCCGCCGCACCGTGGCGGCCCAGGAGTACGCCGGCTGGCCGGCCCAGCTCACCAGGCGCCGCTGCCGGGCGGCCGCCGCTGTGTTGTTAAACGCTGCGTTGCCGCCCGCCGGGTTCTGGATCTCGGGCCGGTCTGAGGGCGAAACCACGGTCACGGTCACCAGCGAGCCCTCTTCGCCGGTCAGCAGCGCCGCGGCGTCGTCGGTCGATAGGTCCGTGGTGGCTTGCCCGTTGACGGCCACAATCCGGTCGCCGTCGGCGATGCCGGCCGCCTCGGCCGGGCTGCCGGGGATGACGCGGAGGATCAGCAGCGAACCGTTGTCGCCCTTCAGCTCGACGCCCAGGCCGACGAAGTTGCCCTCGATCTGCGAGTACACGTCGCGGAGCTGGTCGGGCGTTAGGAAGCCGGAGTACGTGTCCAGCCCGCACGTCGAGGCGGACGTGAACTCCAGCGTCGTGGCAACCGGGCTGAAGCCGATCCGGTCGGCGGCCAGCCGCGCGACGTCACGCTGCACGCCCACCGCGTCGGCGGCGGTGCGGATCGGCCGGCGGGCGTCCAGGGCGTGGCGGATGTCACGCTGCAGGCGGTCGACCTGCGTCGGCGCCGCCCGCAGGCCGTTGTGCCGGCGGACCGCCGGCTTGGCCACCGCCAGCTGCACCGACGCGGCCCCGCGGCTGGCGATGCGGTCCCAATCCGGCGTGACGACGTAATGCGAATCAATCTTCCGCAGCAGCTCGCCATACAGCTGGCTGGCCTCGCGTGGGCTCATCTCTTGTACGGCGGCGAGGAAGCTGGCGTCGGCGTAGCGTCGCTCGATGCCGAAGTGCAGCCGGGCGACTTCAAACCGCCGCTGCAGCTGGGGCTCGCCGGGGTGCAGCCGCACGGCGTCCTCGTACAGCGACAGGGCGTCGGCCCATTGCTGCTGCGCCTCGAACTCGCCGCCCCGGGCCAAGGCTTCCGCCACGGCCGAAGGCATCGCCTCGGGGGCGATTCGCACCGCCTCGTCGGCGGGCGTGGCAGCCGGGGCAACGGGTGCGCCCAAGGCGGGCTGGGCGAGCGGTTGGCCCACAGCCTGGCAGGCGCCCGTGAGGCCGAAGGCCAGCAGGCCAGCGAGCAGCAGGGCGGGCATGCGCAGCAGCACCAGTAGCGGAGAGCGGGAGACCATGGGCGTTCCGTCAAGCAGATGGGGATGGCCCGCCCGTGGCTCGCCCGTCGAGGGAGCGAGCCGCAGAGCAACACCGCGGTGTCGTGCCCCGAGCGTGGCTTCGGGCTCGGGCGTCTGCAGCGGACTAGGACGTCCGCAGCGTGTTGGGCGACGGCGACACGCGAATATAGGTCACGGTTTGGCGCGGGTCAAAAAACGGCGCCGAACTTTTCGGCCCCGCTCGCGACCGGTGCTCTCAAGACCGGCACAGCAGGCACGACGCACCTGAGGGCCGGGCCGGCGACCGGGTTACGACGGCTGGCTGGGACGTGCCGGGCGTGCCGGCGGGCCCAGTTCTCCGCCGCGTGGCGGCCGGCCCTGCACGCCGGGCAGCAGCCGATCGAAAGGCCGATCGCGAGAGCGGCGCCTAACGCACCTATCAGCAGGCCAAGGCTGTAGCGTCGTGCCAACAACACACCGGCAGAGTCTTATCACCGGCAGACAATAGCAGGCGGGCGCCGGGGCGCCGGCCTGCGTGCTGGGTGTGCTACGCGGGGCGGCCAGCGAAGGTTCGCCGCTGCGTTGAAAGGCGCTCCACCAGTTGGTCTATTGCCGGCGACGCCCACATTCTCCCCGCTCGCCTCTGAGAAGGAACGCCCGCAGCATGCCCATCGCAGAACCCCCCGCACCGGCGCCCGCCCAACCTGCAGCCGACGCCGGGCCACGCATCCAGCGGGCGCTAGTGAGCGTGAGCGACAAGACGGGCCTGGCCGAGTTTGCGGCCGGGTTGGCCGCGGCGGGCGTCGAGCTCTACAGCACCGGCGGCTCGGCGAAGTGCCTGGCCGACGCCGGCGTGCCGGTACGCGACGTGGCGGACTACACCGGCTTCCCGGAGATGATGGACGGCCGCCTCAAGACGCTCCACCCGCTGGTGCACGGCGGCATCCTCGCCCGCCGCGACAACGGCGCCGACATGGCCTCAGCCAACGAGCACGGCATCGTCCCATTCGAGCTGGTGGTGGTGAACCTGTACCCGTTCCGCGAGGCGGTTGCCGACCCGCGAACGACCTACGCCGAGCGGATTGAGAAGATCGACATCGGCGGGCCGACCATGGTCCGCGCGGCCGCCAAGAACCACCGGTTCGTTACGATCGCCTCCGCGCCGGCGCAGTACGCCGAGATCCTCGAAGAGGTCCAGGCTGCCGGCGCTACGTCGCGGGCCTTGCGCGAGAAGCTGGCCGGCGCCGCCTTCGCGCACACCGCCCGCTACGACGCGGCGATCGCCGAATTCTTCGCCAACGAGCAGTGCCAGGAATACGAGGACTGGCCGGCGATCCGCCCGGTGTGGCTCGAGCACAAGGCGTCGCTCCGCTACGGCGAGAACCCCCACCAGCAGGCCGCGCTGTACGCCGACGCCGACGCCCCCGCGTGGGCGCTCGTCAACGCCGAGCAGCTGCACGGCAAGGAGCTGTCGTACAACAACTGGCTCGACCTCGACGCGGCGATCGCCGCCGCGTGGTCGCTGCCGGCGCCCGGCGTGGTGGTGCTGAAGCACAACAACCCGTGCGGCGCCGCCACGGCCGAAACCATCGGCGAGGCGACCCGCCGGGCGTGGGACGGCGACCCCGTGAGCGCCTTCGGGTCGATCCTCGGCTTCAACGCCCCGGTCGACGCCGCGGCCGCCGAGTGCCTCACCGAGCCGGGCAAGTTTGTCGAGGCGATCGTCGCCCCCGACTTCACGCCCGAGGCGATCGAGATCCTCACCACCAAGCCGAAGTGGAAAGCCAGCGTCCGCCTGCTGCGTTCGCCCCGCCCCGACGCGAGGTCGAGGTACGTCCTCCGCGCGATTGAAGGGGGCTACCTGGTCCAGTCCGGCGATACGAACCCTGATCAGCCCAGCTTGTGGAAGGTGGTCACCCAGGCCAAGCCGACCGACGAGCAGCTGGCCGAACTCCGCTTCGCGTGGGCCGCCTGCCGGCACGTGAAGTCCAACGCGATTGTGCTGTCGCGTGGCAACGCCCTGGTGGGCGTCGGCGCCGGGCAGATGAGCCGCGTCGACTCGGTGGAGATCGCCATCAAAAAGGCGGGAGACCGGACCGACGGCGCGGTGCTGGCCAGCGACGCGTTCTTCCCGTTCGACGACTCGATCCACACGGCCGCCGCCGCCGGCGTCTGTGCGGTCATCCAGCCGGGCGGCTCGAAACGCGACCAGGAGGTCATCGCCGCGTGCGACCAGCACGGCCTGCCGATGGTGTTCACCGGCGAGCGCCACTTCCGGCACTAGAGCGGATTCGGAGGTGGTGTGAGCGCCTCGGCGAGGCGGACGCTGGCGTGGCGCGGAGGCCGAAGCAGGCGATGTGGTGCATCGGCGATGCAGGCCGACAAAGCCACGCCTGCGGCCGCAAGCCGAGCGCCCACACCAACGACAAATCCGCTCTAGCGTCGAAGCACGCTGAAGAGGCCCGCGAATGACGCGAATACGCGCGGATTTATTCGGCCGATTTATCGTAGCCCGAGACGCGAAAGCGAACCTGCAGGCCTGCGGCAGCTGTTCCGTCGAGTGCAGCACCCTTCATTCGCGTGTATCCGCGTCATTCGCGGGCAAAATAGGCCGCGCTGTAAATGCCCCACACGCGGCTGCTTCACGGCCACCCTCATTAATCGCGTAGCACCGCCCGCAGGTACGCCACGGCGTCGGCCAGCTCGGCGGCGGGCTGCGGGCTGTTCTGGCGGTCAACGGTCACCCAGCCGCGGTAGTCCCGCGCCGCCAGGCCGGCCAGCAGCGTGGCGAAGTCCACCACGCCGCGGCCCAGCGTGACGTCGACCACACGCCGGTCCGCCAAGTCTTGTACGGCATCCGCCGCCGTAACGTGGGCGACGTGCTGGCCCAGCTCCGTCAGCACGTCGACGGCCGAGTGCCCGTGCCGCAGCAGCTCGGCCGGGTGGAGGTCGACGGCCAGAGCGCCCTCGGGCAGGCATTGGATCAGGCCGGCCAGGTCGGCGGGATCGCCCACGGTCTGCGTGGCGAGGCGGACTCCTACGTGGTCGCCGTGCCGGCCGAGCGTCGTGAGCGATTCGCGTAGCGCGTCCGCCACGCCGCCGGCGCCGCTTGGCGGCCCGACACGCACCACCAGCACGCGGGCGCCCAGCTGCGCGGCGACCGACATCGCCTGCATCGCCGCGGCGACGCGTCGCGACAGGTCGGCCTCCTCGCCAAAGCCCCGCCGCGTGGGGTACGCCGCCGAGGCGACACGCAGCCCGTGGTCGTCCAGCAGCTTGCGGACCTCACGCAGGGCGGTGGCCGAGCAGTCGGCCAGCGGCAGCTCAGTCCGCAGGTCGATCTGGACGCCCTGCGCTTCGATCCGCGCGGCGGTCTGCAACGCCCGCCGGAGTGGCTGGCCCAGGCAGAGCGTCCGGATTCCGATTCGGAGGTCTTTCACGGTTGTTCCTGCGGGCGGTGTCAGAAGCGGCGCGGCGCCGGGGGCTCACCCGGCCCAGCGACCAGGGTTTGGCGGCGTATGTTTTGGCGGTGTTTTTGCGATCGATTGCGCAGGCGCCGCCGCGAACGCCGTAAGCGACCGAGTTACTCGTCGGACGCCCTCCGGAACCAAATCAGACACCGCCCACCTGTCGGCTGCCAGGGTCCGGCGGCCCGCACCATGAACCGCACGACGCACCCCACCACCAGCCGCGTGATCGCCACACGCGTGCTCGCCGCTGCGCTCGCGGCTCTGCTCACCACGCCCGCCGACGCGGCCCGCAAGCGTAAGCAGATGTGGCGCCGGCCGGCGGACGCCGTTGAGGTGTTCAACTGCGGCTTCGAAGACGAGAAGTGGGACATCAACTACGACGGCTGGCCCGACCGCTGGCGGCGGGACGAGGGGCCTGGCTACCCTCACTATGTCGAGATGGAGCTGGCCGCCGCGCCAGAGACTTCCAGCGGCCGCTGCTTGCGGGTGCAGCTAGACGGGGCGCAGGCGCGGCTCTCTAGCCCGCCGATCTACATCCTGCCCAAGTACGGCTACGTGCTGGAGCTGAAGGCCCGCGTCGAGAACGCCGAGCACAGCCGCGTGGGCGTGAAGATCGACTACATGAACAGCGCCGGCGAGGTGCGGCAGACGCTGCGGTCGGCGGACCTCGCATCCGACGGCAAGTGGGTGACGCTGGTCCTGGACCCGGGCCGGCCGAAGTACAAAGACATCGACCGCGCGGTCTTGCACATCGAGACCGAGCGTGGCAAGCAGGGCGACCTGCTGGGCGAGGTATCGATCGCCGACATCTGGATCGGCCGCCGGCCCAGCCTGTCGGTCTCGGCCAACAACCGCTTCCACGTCTACACCGACCCGAGCGACGTCGAGGTCACCTGCGCGCTGTCCGGCATCGGCGAGCGCGACCCGGAGATCCGCTTCCAGCTGCTGGACGCCACCAGCTCGGAGCTGGGCCGGGCGGGCGTCGAGCGGCTGGACGGCACGGAGATCGTCGACGGCCGCAACGAGAAGCTGATCCACGAGGAGAGCCGCCGGGCCTCGGACATCGTCGACGGCGTCGGCAACCACGCCACGGGCTACGAGGGCGAGACCACCTGGCGGCCGGAGATCCACCGGCACGGGTCGTTCGGCTTCTACCAGGTGCGGGTCAAGATGCTCAGCAGCGAGAGCGGCCAGCTGATCGACGAGCGGACGATCACCCTGGCCGTGATCCCGCCGCCGGTGGCCAAGGTGCGCGGCGAGTTCGGCTGGACGCTGCCCACCGCGGACGAGCCGCTGGACTTCGCCACGCTGGAGAGCCTGCTGCCGCTGGTGGGGCTCAACTGGGTGAAGCTTCCCATCTGGTTCCCGGCCAACACGCCCGAGCGGGGCGAGGCGATCCTGCAGTTCGCCGAGCGGCTGTCGGCCAGCGACATCGAGACCGTGGGCGTCATTCAGCACCCGGACACGCTCAAGCCGGCGGGGCTGGCCGGCGAGGCGCCCCTGAGCCGGGCCAGCTACGACGTGGCCAACGTCTTTGGCGGCAACCCCAACCAGTGGCTGCCGCTGTACGAGCACATCATGGCGCGGCTGTCGCTGCGGGTGCGGTGGTGGCAGCTGGGCGCCGACCGCGACACCAGCTTTGTCGGCTACGCGGACCTGGTGCAGCAGATCAGCACCATCCGGAAGAACCTGTACCGCTTCGGCCAGGACGTCGGCCTGGGCCTGGGCTGGCGGTGGGACACGCCGCTGCTGCCCGAGGGCATCAGCTGGGAGTTCCAGCAGATGGCCGCCGAGCCGCCGCTGGACGCCGCGCAGCTAGACGAGCACCTGCGCAAGGCGGGCCCGCACCAGGGGCAGCGGTGGGTGCTGATCAACACGCCAGTGATGCACACGCCCGGCGCGGGCCCGGCGCAGCGGAAGGAGGAGCACATCCACCGGGTGCAGGAGTTCATCAAGCAGATCGTCGTGGCGAAGAAGCACGGCGTCGACGGCATCTTCATCAACGAGCCCTTCTCCGGCCCCCGCGGCGTGATGACCGAGGAGGGCAAGCCGGGCGAGCTGCTGCTGCCCTGGCGGACCACGGCCACGCTGCTGGGCGGCGCGGAGTACATGGGGCGGCTGCAGCTGCCCTCCGGCAGCCAGAACTGGCTGTTCCGCCGCGCCGACGGCAACGTGGTGATGGTGGTCTGGAACGACGCGGCCGTAGCCGGCCCCGTGAACGAGGCCCTGTACCTGGGCGACCGCGTCGGCTTGGTGGACGTGTGGGGCAAGACCGCCCAGCCACGCCGCGAGGGCAACCGCCACGTCGTGCCGGTGCACCGCGTGCCCAGCTTTGTGATGGGGCTCAACGAGGCGGTGGCACGCTGGCGGATGGCCTTCCGATTCGAGAAGGACAAGCTGCCCAGCGTCTTCGGCCAAGAGCACCCCAACGCCCTGCAGATCCGCAACACGTTCGGCCAGGGCGTCGGCGGCAAGGTCGCGCTGTTTGTGCCGGACCTGCTCCGCTCCTCGGCGGACCAGCGGCAACGCCCCAGCGAGGCCTGGGACATCACCCTGCCGGGCGAGGACTTCAACGCCCCGGCGGGCGAGGCGGTGCGCATCCCCATCGAGATCGAGCTGACGGACGCCGCCATCGGCGACCAGCCCGTCCGCGTCGACTTCGACGTCTACGCCGACCGCGTGGACGAGAGCTACCGCTTCAGCGTCTGGCGGTCGATGCACGTCGGCCTGGGCGACATCGAGATCGACATCGCCACGGCGCTCAACGAGAAGGGCCTGCTGATGGTAACGCAGCAGATGCGCAACACGTCGGGCGGGCCGCTCAGCTTCAAGTGCTTCCTGCAGGCGCCCAAGCGGCGTCGGAAACGGGCCCAGGTCTTCGAGCTCGGCCCGGAGCTCGACAAGAAGACCTACACCTACGCCGCGGGGGAGAACCTGCTGGGCGAAGAGCTCAAGCTACGCGTCGAAGAGATCGACGGCGCCCGGGTCCTGATCAAGCGGTTTGTCGTCGAGCGGGGCACGCCGCCGGGCGCCGAAACCGAAATCGCCGACGGCGCCACCGACGGCGCCACCGCAGCCACGCTCACAGCCGGGACGCGTTAGGGCGGGGGAACAACCACTATCTTCCCTTGGCCCGCTAATCGCGCGAATACGCGCGATTCGTCTCGCCTCTCTCTACCCGCGGCGCCCGCCAAGCCAAGCACGCCGCTTCTGCGAGCAGATTCGCGCGTATTCGCGTCATTCGCGGGTCTGTCTGGATTGTCGGTGCGGGCTAGGGCGCCGCGGCCGGGGCCGGTACGATTGCCGGCATGGCCACCATCGCCGACGCCGCCGCCCTGCTCGAGCAGATCGCCCCCGCCCGGCTGGCCGAAGAGTGGGACAACGTCGGGCTGCTGACCGGCGACCCCGCCGGGCCGCTACGCCGCGTCATGACCTGCTTGACGGTAACGCCCGACAGCGCGGCCGAGGCGATCGACCGCGGGGCGGACCTGCTGGTCTCGCACCACCCGCTGCCATTCCGCCCGCTGAGGCGGCTCACCACCGACGCGGTCGAGGGGCGGCTGCTGTGGGGCCTGTGCCGCGCGGCGGTGGCCATCTACAGCCCGCACACCGCGTTCGACTCCGCGGCCGAGGGCATCAACCGCCGGCTGGCCGACGGGCTGGGGCTGGCCGACGCCCGGCCGCTCACGCCGCACCGGGAGGACGCCACGCTGGGCGCCGGCCGCGTGGCGACCCCGCCGGCGGGCGCCACGGCCCAGTCGCTCGCCGAAGCGGCCAAGGCGATGCTGGACATCGACCACGCACGCCTGGTGGGCCGGCCCGACGCCGCGGTGACCAGGGTCGCCCTCGCCTGCGGCAGCGGCGCCTCGATGCTGGACGCCGCCGTGGCGGCCGGCTGCGACGCGCTGGTGACCGGCGAGGCCACGTTCCACAACTGCCTAGCGGCCGAGGCGCGGGGCGTCGCCCTGCTGCTGGTGGGCCACTACGCCAGCGAGCGTTTCGCCGTCGAGGCGTTGGCCCAAGAGCTGGCCGCGGGGCTCCCGGGCGTCGAAGCCTGGGCCAGCCGGCGCGAGCACGACCCGATCCGCTTGGTTTAGTGGTCGAGCGGCCTTTCACCCGTGGTCGGGCCCGCTAGCCACGCCGCCGCGCGGCGGGCCTCGATGCTTGACCCACCGAACCGGCCTCCTAGAATCGCCCGCCGGAGCGGGGCGCCGCAAACGGCGGGCACGCGAATTTGTGCCCGCCTTTGACTACGGTAGCGGAAGCCGAGCGCCACGGAATCAACCCCGCACTGCCTCCGGACCCGCCTTTCGCCCTCCCCAAACGGCCCCGCAACACGCGTCCCGCTCCCGCCCTCAACAGGAACAAAGCCGTCCACTCCCGCCCGCCCGGTGGACGCGGCCCCAAAGAAAGCACCGCATGACGAGCCCCTACCGCTGCCTGACCGCGCTGCCCGTCTACAACGAAGCCAAGCACCTGGAGGCCGTCCTCAGCGAGGTGGTCCGCCACGCCGACGACGTGCTGGTGGTGGATGACGGCTCGACGGACGGCAGCAGCGAGTTGCTCGCCGCGCGGGACGACATCCTGCTGCTGCGGCACGAAGAGAACCGGGGCTACGGCGCCGCGCTGCGCACGGCGTTCGACTACGCCGTAGAGCAGGGTTACGACGTGCTGGTCACCATCGACTGCGACGGCCAGCACGAGCCGCAGCTGATCCGCGAGCTGGCCGCCAAGGTTTTTCCCCCGCCGGGCAGCCCGTCATCAAGCAACGACGCCGATCCGTACGACATTGTTTCTGGCAGCCGGTACCTGGCCGTTGACGAAGCGTCGGCCGGGGCCGCGCCGGCCGACCGCCGGAAGATCAACCAAACCATCACGGCGGAGCTCAACAAGCGGCTGGGCTTTTCGCTGACCGACGCGTTCTGCGGGTTCAAGGCGTACCGCGTCGAAGCGCTCGCCGGGCTCCGCCTCACCGAGCGTGGTTACGCCATGCCGCTGGAGCTGTGGGTGCAGGCCGCGTGCCGAGGCCTGCGGGTGTGCGAGGCGGCGGTGCCGCTGGTCTATCTGGACGAGAAGCGGAGCTTCGGCGGGGCCCTGGACGAGGCGGAGCAGCGGCTGGCGTACTACCGGTCGGTGATCGCCCGGGCGTTGGCGGCCACGCGGCGATCGGCCGAGGACTGCCGGGCCGCCTACGCCGCCGCGGCGGACACCCTCTGAACCGCACCGGGCGCCGATGATGGCCGACCGCAACCCCTCGGCCGCCGGCGGCCGGTACCGGCGGTACCGCGCGCCCCAGGCCACCGGCGCCACGCTCATCGACCCGCCCGCCGGCGGACTCCTCGAAGCCCTCGCCGCCAACCGCCGGTCGTCGGACGCCGGACAGCCAAGCCGCCTCGGGTTGTCGCGCGACGCGGTCCGGGCGGCACGCGCCGAGCTGCTGCGGCTGGCCTACGACTACACCCGGCAGTTCTGCGACGTCCCACGGCCGGGCCCCGCCGCCGCCGACGGGCCGATCATCCTCTCCGGCCACCAGCCGGACCTGTTCCACCCGGGCGTGTGGTTCAAGAACTTCGCCCTGGATCGGCTGGCCAAGGCGTCGGGCGGCGTCGGCGTGCACCTGCTGATCGACAGCGACCTGTGCCGCACGCCCAGCATCCTCTGCCCGACGGGCGACCCCGCTTCGCCCCGCGTGGTGTCCGTCCCGTACGACCGCGCGGGGCCGGTGGTCCCGTGGGAACAGCGGGGCGTGGCCGACCCCGAGGTGCTGGGCGCCTTCGGCCGGCGGGTGGCGGCGACGCTCGACGGGCTGATCGACCGCCCGCTGGCCGCCGCCATGCAGCAAGACCTGAACGAAGCCGCCGCGGCCACCGGCAACCTGGGGCAGGCCCTCTCGCGGGCCCGGCGGCGGGTCGAGTCGCGCTGGGGCGTCACGACGCTCGAGTTGCCGCTGAGCGCCGTGTGCGACAGCCCGGCCATGGGCCTCTTCCGCCTGGCGGCCACGCAAGACACGGCGTTCGCCGACGCCTACAACCGCGCGCTGGCCGACTACCGCGTGGCCCACAAGCTGCGGTCCGCGGCGCAGCCGATGCCGGACCTGGCGTGCGGCGAAGACTGGTGCGAGCGGCCGTTCTGGCTGTGGACGGCCGACAACCCGCGGCGCCGGCCGCTGTTTGTCCACGGCGCCGGGCCTGCCGCTGGTTCTGATTCGGGCTGCCTGTTGTCGGACCATGAGGGGGGCGAGTGGCGCTTGGCCTCCACGGGCGACCGGCCTGCGGGGCTGAAGGTCCGCACCCGTGCGCTGATGACGACGCTCTTCGCCCGGCTGTGCCTGGGCGACCTATTCCTGCACGGCATCGTCGTACTTCGCCCCGCCG
>JBCCQL010000052.1:0-12043 GCA_039024355.1 Planctomycetota bacterium | reverse complement strand
GCTTCTCGCTCGACTTCGACGCAGACATCGCCGACGCAGACGCCACGACCAACATGGGCTATGAGACGACAACGTCCAACGTGAGCGGGGCCGTCACCTTCCAGAACGGCCTGCTCTCTTCGGTCACGGCGTCCGCCGACATCAACTTCGCGTACGACTACACGGTCCGCGGGGGGACGATCCTCGACTTCCCGGGCACCTTTGCGATTGAGAGCAACGTGTGGACGCTCGACGTCGACGCCACGGTGGCGGTCGTGCGTCACGCCTGGGACGTAACCGGCATCGTGCTTGTGCCCGGCGACTACGACCAGAACGGCTTTGTCGAGGCGGCCGACCTGGCCGCCTGGCAAAGGGATTTTGGTTCCGCGGGAGGTGACGCCGACGGCAACCTCGACGGCGTGGTCAACGGCGCCGACTACGCGATCTGGCGGAACAACCTAACCGCGCCCGCCGCGGCGGTCGGGGCCGCGGCGTCGGTATCGGCCCCAGAACCGTCGGCAGCCGCCCTGCTCTTTTCCCACGCATGGCTGGCCGCAGGGCGGCGGCGGCCACGCACCGCCGCTGGGGGCTGACGCCCCGCACGAGTGCCAACCAACGACAACGGCACGAGACACCCAGAAACGCACCAAGGAGAGAGACCCCATGCAAAGCAAAACCGTTGCCGTGATCGTCGCGGCCATGCTCGTTGCCTTGGCGACGGGCAAAGCCGGCGCGGCCATTCTCACCATCGACTCCGACCTGAGCAGCTTGACTGCTGAATCCACGACGCTGCTGACGTTCTTCGGCAACGCCCCGGGTACGGTTAACATGCCGGGCGACACAACCTCGCTGAGCGGGGCGTTGCAGATCGACTTCACGCCGGCGAGCGTGCAGCTGCTGGGCGGCAGCCGAGTGACCGCCACGGATCAGGGGGCGTTCCTGCCGGGCGTCCCCTCCGGCAATACGCCCGGGGACACGCCGGAAGCCGCCTCGTTCTCCTTCTCCTACGCCAGCGAGATGCTGATCGGGGCCGACCTCGACACCGCCACCCGCGGCTACCAATTCCAGGTGGCGGACACCGCCCCGCGGACGCTCTCCGGCGGGGTGCTCGGGGCCGGCTCGCCCGTCTACTTGATTGTGGCCGGCGAGGCGCACCTGGGTTTCGGTATGCCACCGTTGAGCGACCTCCAAACCTTCGTGCAGACGAGCGTCTCCTCGGCGGCCGGCACGTTCTCGCTTGTCGGCAGTGAGCTCACCGTAAGCTTCCCCTTTGAGTTCACGGTGGCGACCGAGCCTACGAACTTTGTGCAGACCGTTACCTCTTACTCCGGCGTGATTGTGGCCACCGGCATCGTGCCGGAGCCGGCGTCGGCGGCGATGGCGATTGCCGCGGCAGGCGCGTTGCTGCTCCGCCGGCGGAGGCGTTGAACAATGCCCGCGGCCCGGCTGATTCGCTGGCTGGCCTCGACAGCGTTGGCGGTGCTGCTGGTCGTTCTACCCAGCGGCCTGGTACGCACGGCGGACGCAGAAGAATCGCGAGCAGAAGAATCGCTGGCCGAGCAATGCCGGCTGGCGATGCAGGCGATGCGCTGCCCCGGCGCCCTGGTTGGGGTCTTCCCCGACGAAGGGCCTCCCTGGACCGCTGCGGTAGGCGTGGCTGATGTCGGCACGCAGTCGCCGATGCGTGCCGACCTTCACATGCGTATCGGCAGCGTCAGCAAGCTGTTCATCGGAACGTTGACGCTGCGGCTTGTCGATCGCGGGGTGGTGTCGCTCGACGACCCCATCGGCAAGTATGTCGATGGGGTTCCGGGCGGCGGGCGGATGACGCTCCGCATGCTTGGCGACCAAACCTGCGGGCTGTTTGACCCCATCGCCAGCGGCCCTTTCCAGGCGGCCATTCTGGAGTCGCCCAAGCGGATGTGGCTGCCGGCGGAGGTGCTTGGCTTCGCCCTCCGCGAGCCCGTCTACCACCCGCCGGGCGAGAAGTTCCGCTACACTAACGCCGCTACAGTGTTGCTGGGCGAAGTGATCCGCGAGGCGACGGGCGCCGACCCGACCAAGGTGCTGCGCGATGAAGTGCTCGGCCCGCTGGGCCTTGTGGCGACGGGCTTCTGCACCAATGCGTCGCCGCCGGAGCCAACGCCATCGGCCTACCGCCACGGCCGGGCGGGCCGTTGGCTGGGCTACGGCGACGTCTTCACCGACGTGTCCGGCTACAGCGCGTCGTGGAGCAGCTGGGCGGGCGATATGTACTCGACGCTCGGCGACCTCGGGCGGTGCGCAAAACCTCTGGCCACCGGCGAACTCCTTTCCGAAGAGTCCCGAGCCCAGCTGCACGCATGGCGTGGCACAGGCCCGGGCGCCGGCTACGGCTTCCACATCAGCCAGAACCGCGTCGGCATCGGCCACTCCGGCGACGTGCCGGGGTTCAACGCGGAAGTACGCTACTCGTCGGAGAAGCGGGCCGCCTTCGTCGCGTTGACCAACCTGTCGAACGCCGCCGACGGGCGTCTGCCAGCCGAGGAGCTGGCCAAGCTGCTCTACGCCAGCCGCCGCTCAGAGCCACGTCCGCAGCGGGGCCCAGCCGCTGGCCAGCCATAGCGCGGCCAGCCCGGCCCCCGGCAGCAAGACCAGCAGCCGGGCGGCGGCGGCCACGCTTGGGCTACGCCACGCCAGCACCAAAGCCAGGGCGGCGCCGAGCAGAGCGGCCAGCACGAAGACCAGGCTGCCCACCGCGAGGCCGATGGACACCCAGCTCGGTCTGCCCAGCAATCGCAGGTCTGCCGCGCTGCCCAGCAGCCCATACCGTGTGAACAGGAAAGCCACCGCCAGCAACGCCGCCGCCGCGCTGCAGCCGGCGATGCCGCACGCCGACGCGAGCCCGCCCGCTGTCGGCCCCACGCTGGGGCGGAGGCGCCGGTAGAGCCACGCAGCCGGCTGGGCGAGCAGGGTAGCGGCCGCGGCGAAGAGCGCCGCCACGAGCCCCCACCGCCGGAGCGTAGCCTCGACGGCGGTCACTTTCTGGTAGGCGTCGCCGTCGACCCAGTACGTGGCGCCACGCTCGCGCACCAGGGCGGCCGTAGCGACCGGCACGGAGTCCGCTATCAGCCCGCCGCCCGCCGCGGGGCGGTACGTATCGGTCGACCCGCCGTGCGGGCCGGCCGACCGCACGAGCAATCGCCCGTCCGCTGCGACCCAAATCCGCTTCTGATCGATCGCGCGGAACAACCAGTCACGCAGCGGCATGTCATGGGTGGCGTTGACGTAGCTGCCCACGGCGTCGGCTGCTGCTGGGGCGTCGGCAATCGCCGGGCGTGGGGGCAGCGGCAGGCGTTGCGTTAGGCAGCGGTCGATGATCGCCCGGCACTCGGCCATCGCGCCGCGTGCGTCGGAGTTGATCGCTAGGACAAAACCGCCGCCGTGCTCCGGCAGGTAGCCGAAATTCGTCAGGAAGCCAGACGTCTTGCCCCAGTGGCCGCGGTAGAGTCGCCCGCCGATGACGTAGCCGAACTGGCCGAGGCCGTCGGCTTGCGGCCGCGCCCCGGCCGCAGCGATCAAGGAGTTTTCCGCCCTCTCGGTACGGTCGATCAACGCTTCCGGCAAAAAGGTCCCACCGCCAGGCAGCAGGCCGCGATCGAGAAACACGCGGACCACCTTCGCGAGGTCCGCCGGCGCGACCACCAGGCCGCCGGCGGGCCGCATCGGCATCGCCCACGGCGGCTGGGCGTAGCCCCGCGCGTCGTGCCCCGTGGCGATACTCTCGTACGCATCGCCGCCGGCCCCAAAGCTGCCCGACGCGATCTGCAGCGGTTCGAACACCTCACGCTGCATCAGGGTGTCGAACGCTTCGCCCGTTGCCGCTTCTAGCACGGCCCCGGCCAGCCCGTACCCGGTGTTCGAGTAAGAGAAGAACGCACCCGGCCGCCAACGGACGCGGAGCTCGCCGGTGTGCTGGAGGAACTGGGCAGTGGTGGCGTTGGGCATTTCGGTCGCGTAGTCGCGGTACGAGGAGCCACGCAGGCCCGCCGTGTGCTCGAGCAGCTGCGCAAGCGTGATCGGGTCCGACGCCGCCCAGGGGTTGCTGACCACGCCGTCCGGAAGGAGCGGGCGGACCGGCTGGTCGATATCGATGCGGCCCTGGTCGTGCAGACACACAGCCAGCAACGCCGTGAGCGTCTTGGATACCGAGCCAACGCGGAACCGCGTCGCCGCGTCGACGGGCGTGCCACGCGACCGGTCGGTGTGTCCGTAAAAGCCGAGGTGCTGCTGCCCGGAAGGGCCGATCAGCACCCACGCCCCGCCCACGACGCCGTGTTTCTCGAGCGTCGCGGCGAGCTGCTGGTCAAGGTCGTCAAGCGCAAGGTCTTCGAGCGCGAGGTCCTGCATCGCGACAGGCTGACCGTAGCCAGATGCCGGCGGCAGGCCGGCGGGCAGCAGCGTTGCCGCAAAACAGGCCGCCAGGCCGAGCCGGAGCAACCGTCGGCTGCGGCGCCCTCCCCCACGGGCCACACGGTGCTTTCCGCTGCCAGGACGCTGCATTGCCCATCACCCCCAACCTGTTTTCTCGGTCACGCGTTTCACGGCCAGGATTCTGGCGGATCACGCCACGCGAGCAACCCGTGCACGGCGGCGCCCCGCTGGATCGAAGGCAGCCGCTGCCGTGTGCTCGCCACTGCGGTACCATGCGGTGACGTGGCCACGCGGGGTCTCTGCGGTGCGTGCCGTCACTCGACCTAAGGCTACGCCGATTCGTTCGAACCCGCGTTTATGCCCAGCAACAGCACCGCCGCCCAGGACGCCGTCCTGCTGAAGCTCGCCGAGGCGTGCCCCGTCGGTTTGGTGGCCGCCAACCGTGCGGGCGAGATCGTCGTCGCCAACGTGGCGGCGGAGCAGCTGCTGGGGTACGGGCCACGCGAGCTGCAAGGTCAACGGATTGACGTCCTCGTGCCGCCGAAATACCGGGAGCGTCACCCGGGGCTCCAGAAGGACTACTGGCTGCACCCAACCACGCGGGCCATGGGGGCCGGCCGCGATCTGGCGGCCGCCCACAAGCTGGGGCACGAGGTGCCCGTCGAGATCGGCCTCGCCCCCTTCGCGGTCGAGGGCGACACGTTTGTCCTCGCCTCGATCGTCGACCTGACCGAACGCAAGCGGCTGGAGCGGGAGCTGCGGGCCTCGAACGACGAGACGCAGGTCATCCTCGACGCCCTGCCCTCGCTGGTGTTCCTCAAAGACCAGCAGAACAACATCCTGCGGGTAAACCGCGCGGTGGCAGAGAGCCTTGGCCTGCCACGCGACCAGATCGAGGGGAGGAACTCACGCGACTTCTACCCGGACGACGCCGACCGCTTCCACCGCGACGACCTCGCTGTGATTGCATCGGGGCAGCCGAAGCTGGGGTACGTCGAGACCGTGGGTGACCGCTGGGTGCAGACCGATAAGGCGCCCGTCCGTGGCCGAGACGGCCGGGGCGACAAGATCATCGCCGTGGCGACCGACGTGACCCAGCAGCGGCGGGCCATCGAGTCCGAGAAATCGCTGCGGACGCTGCTTGAGAAGACGTCCGAGATCGGCCACATCGGCGGCTGGGAGGTCGACGTTCTTGGCGGCGGCGACCCAATCTGGTCCGCCGAAATCTGCCGCATCCACGAGGCGCCCGTCGGCTACCGCCCGACGCTCGACGAATCCCTCAGCTTCTACACCGAAGACACCCGGCAGCGCGTCGAGCAAGCGATACGCCGCGGCCTGGACCAGCACGAGCCGTGGGACCTGGAGGCCACCATCCGCACGGCCAAGGGCAACACCCGCCACGTGCGGGCGGTTGGCGCCCCCGAGGTGCGCGACGGGCGGTGCGTCCGCCTGTGGGGGGCCCTGCAGGACATCACCCACGAGCGGCAAGCACGCGAAGAGCTGCGGCGGGCCAAGTTCTCCGTGGACAACTCGACCGACGCGGTCTACTGGGTCCGCGAGGACGGCTCGTTCTTCTACGTCAACGCCGCGGCGTGCGAGATGCTCGGCCGCACCCGTGAAGAACTGCTCCGCCTGAGCGTCGTGGATGTCGATCCCGAGTACCCGCCGGACGTGTGGGCGGCCCACTGGCGGCGGATGAAGCGTGAGCGGTTCCTGCGGCTTGAGACGCGGCACACCACCGCCGGAGGCAAGAGCCGCTGGGTGGAGATGAACATCCACTTCTGCGATTTCGACGGCGACGAGTTCATCGTCGGCGCCGCCCGCGACGTCACCGCCCAAAAGCTGACGCAGCAGGCGATCGCCGAGAGCGACGAGCGCCTTGGCTGGGCCATGCGGAACGGGAACCTGGGCCTGTGGGACTGGGACGTGGCCACCGACGAGGTGCTGTTCAACGACGTCGCAAAGACGCAGCTGGGCTACCCGGCCGACGCCGACTGGTCCAGCTTCCGCGAGTGGGAGACTCGCCTGCACCCCGACGACCGGGACCAGGCCACGGCCCGCGCGCAGCGGCTGGCCACCCACCCCCGCGAGACGTACGACTCGACCTTCAGGCTACGCACAGCGGCGGGCGGCTACCGGTGGATACGCTCGGTCGGGCGGGGCGTGTTCGACGACGACGGCGCCCTGCGGCGGTGCGTCGGCGTGCACCTGGACGTCACGGAGACCCGCGAGGCCCAGCTGCAGCTCCAGCGCAGCGAGGCACGCTACCGCGCCCTGTACGAAAACTCCCCCGTGATGCACGCGAGCGTGTCGCCCCAGGACGGCACGGTGCTGGCCTGCAACGGCGTCCTGGTCGAGCGGCTGGGCTTCGCTTCCACCGCCGACATCCTGGGGCGATCCATCTACGAGCTCTACACGCCTGCGTGCCGCCCTCAGGCGCGGCAGGCGTTTGATTCGTTCGTCCAGACCGGGCGGGTAGAGAACGCGGAGCTCACCCTGCTGACCGCGGCCGGCGACTCGGTACCCGTGATCTTGAACGCGACCGCGGTACGCAACCCCGACGGCGAGATCCTCCACAGCTCCTCGACGTGGGTCGATGTCACCGAGTGGAAGCGGGCCGAGGCGTACCGGGAGCAGCTTGGCCAGATGGTCGAGGAGTCGACCAGCGAGGTCTTCGTGTTCGGGTCGGACGACCTGCGGTTCGTCTACGCCAACCGCGGCGCGTGCCAAAACCTGGGGTACAGCGAGGCGGAGGTGCTACGCCTCACGCCGCCCGACATCAAGCCGGGGTTCAGCGAGCAGCAGTTCCGGGACCACATCGCACCGCTGCACGACGGGCGCCGCAACGCCCTGAGGTTTGAGACCGTCCACAAGCGTAAGGACGGCAGCACGTACAACGTGGACGTCCGGCTGCAGCTCGCCAAGTACGGCGACGCCCAGTGCTTCGTGGCGACGGTCCTCGACACCACGGAGCTGAAACGCCGAACCCACGAGCTCGAGCAGGCGAACGAGCAGCTGGAGCAGTTCGCCTACATCGCGTCGCACGACCTCAAGGCGCCGCTGCGGGCGGTCGACCACCTGGCGACGTGGCTCAGCGACGACCTGGCGGGGCGGCTGCCGGCGGCTTCGGAAGGTCACCTCACGCAGCTCAAGCAGAGGGTGGCCCGCATGGAGAAGCTGCTGGAAGACCTGCTCGCGTACTCGCGGGCGGGGCGGACGCGGGGCGAGGTCCGCGAGATCGACCTGCCGGAACTGATCGACGGCTGCGTGCAACTGCTCAACCTGCCAGAAGGGTTCCGCGTGGTCACGCGGGTTGAGCAGACAACGCTTCTAGGGGACCGGTCGCCGCTGGAGACCGTGGTGCGCAACTTGGTGGGCAACGCAGCCAAACACCACGACCTGGGCCGCGGTGAAATCCACGTGTCGGCGACCCGACAGGACGACGCGCCCGGCTACTTGCGTTTCGAGGTCGCCGACGACGGCCCGGGCATCGACCCAGAGATGCGCAGCAAAGCGTTTGTCATGTTCCAAACGCTCAAGCCGCGCGATGAAGTCGAGGGCAGCGGCATGGGCCTCGCGCTCGCCAAGAAGCTCGTCGAAGCGCAGGGCGGCCGGGTGTGGATCGAAGCGAACCAGCCGCGGGGCACACGCGTGTGCTTCACTTGGCCGGAGAGCCCGACGCGGTAACCGGCTGCGGCTGCCGTGCGGGCGACGCGCTTGCGTCAGATTGCTTCGAGCAGGTACTGCGGGTTGAGCGGCTTGCGGAACCAGCGGTCAACGCCGCCCTCGCCGACCTGCAGCGAGTTCTCCTCGGGTGACGAGCCGCTGATCGCGAACACCCTTGCGGCGCTGTGCCGCTGGTCGCCCCGCAGGGCATTGACCATCGTCCCGCCGTCGCAGCGGGGCATCTTCATGTCGACCATCACGACCGACGGCGTGTCGTGGCCCGCCAGGTAGTCGAGCGCCTCTTGCCCGTCACGCACGGAAACAACCGCGTGCCCCTTGAGCCGCAGAATTCCGGCAAGCATCTCCCGCTCGTTGTCGTCGTCCTCGACCAGCAAGATGGTCCCCGGCAGGCCCCGCCGCGGCCGCTCCTCTGCCTCCGCTTCTGGCCGACGCAGCACGTCGTTCTCGTCGATGCGGCTGATGGCGGATTGGATCTCGTCGAACGTTTCGCCCGCCTCGTCGTCGAGTCCCGCGGCCAGCTGCTGCTTGTAGAGGTGCAGGCCGACGCTCACGGCGTGGAGCTCGTTGCGGATCTCGTGGCGGACGTCACTCGGCAGGCGTAGCCACTGGTCACGCAGTTTTGCGACGCCCGCTTCGTCATCGAGGACCTCGTCACGGACGATCACAATGTCACGCGGCGCGTCGACGCCTACCTTGGCGGAGCTGCCCTGCACGCGGATGAAGTGGACCGTTATCCCGAGCTGAGGGAATGAGATCTTGTCCGTTGAGCGGCGAGTGACGACCAGCATGAGATCCGTCCTTGTCGTGAACGAGGCGTGCCATGTGTAGTGCGTCCGTGCTGGAAAGCACGACCACGTCGCTCGCATGGGACGGTACCGGTCTCAGGTCGGCAATACAAGCAAAAGACGCCAGAAAGTCGTCGCCCAAAGGGCGCCGCATACGTAGACAATTGCCTCTGCCAGCGGGTGTGCTGCCGCGTCGCGCAGCGGACGATGGCACAGTGAGTACGCGACGCAACCGCGATGATGCGAGTTGGCTTGGTTCCGCTTGGCGGAAAACTACCAGCGCATGCGGGTTGCACGCAGCTACGCTTCAGCAGCGGGCGGCATCTCAACGACCCGCCAGTAATGGTCGAGCATCCCGATGAGTTTCACAAAGTCCTCGCCCGCCTTCGATTTGACCATATAGCCGGCCACCTGCTTGTCGTAGGCGGCCAGCTTGTCACGATCGTCGTCGGACGTTGTCAGCACGAAGACGATGCTCGGCCGCAGCTCGATGTCCTGACGCAGCTCCTCCAGGAACTCAATGCCGTTCATCCGCGGCATGTTGAGGTCGAGCAAGACAAGGTAAGGCTGACCCAGTTTCTCGGCGCCCCCATCGCCACGCAGACGTTTCAAGGCCTCGACGCCGTCCGGAACAACCTCGATCGGGTTAGCGATGCGGGCCTTCACAAAGGCGCGGCGGATCGCCTCGGCGTCAATCTGGTCGTCCTCGACCAGCAGGATGGTCACCGTGTTGTCGGCCATGCTTTGCTCCTGAGCTACCTCGCGGCGTGGCGTGGCGTAGCGTGTGGCAACCCGAAGCACGCCGCCCGCGATCGTCACCTCGCCGGCGGCCCGCTTGCCGCAACCACATCGGTTGCCGCGCGCGATAGCCGCCAGGCCGTAAAGCTTAACGAGCCCGCCGAGGGAAACCTAATGCCCGGCAGCGGCCATACCCGCGGCTGGTCGCGAACACGCGGCTTTCGGTTACAATCCGGCCCGCCCGGCGAGGACACCGCGCCCCCTTAGCACCCAGGCCGCATCGATGAGCAGCGACGTCCCTACCGACACACCGCAGGACGCCGAGCAGCTGGAGGCTACCCCGCCGAGTGCAAAGCAGCCCGGCTTCCACGTCGTTGGCATCGGGGCGTCCGCTGGGGGGCTCGATGCGATTGAAAGGCTGTTCGACAACATGCCGGCCGACACCGGCATGGCGTTTGTCATCGTTCAGCACCTGTCGCCCGACTTCAAGAGCCTGATGGAGGAGCTGCTCGCCCGCCACACGTCGATGATCATCCACCGCGTGGAAGACGGCATGGCGCTCGAGCCCAACCACATCTACCTCATCCCGCCGAAGAAGAACATGGTGCTGTCGGAGGGCAAACTGCTGCTCACCGACCAAGAGTCCGACGGGGCGCTGAACCTGCCCATCGACATCTTCTTCCGCTCGCTGGCGCAGGACGCCGCACGGCGGGCCGTGGCGATCATCCTGTCGGGCACGGGCAGCGACGGCTCGCGTGGCATCCAAGAGGTGCACAACGTTGGGGGGCTGGTCTTGGCGCAGGACCTGGACTCGGCCGGGTTCGACGGCATGCCACGCAGCGCGGCGTCGACCAAGGTTGTTGACGTGGTCTGCCCGCCCGAGCGGATGCCCTCGCGGCTGGCCGAGTACCTAGACATGCCCCGCCACCTGGGCGGCGAGCACCCCAGGATCGCCGAGGACGTTACGCAGGACGGCGACAAGCTAGAGATCTTCCGCCTGTTCCGCCACAAGTACGGCATCGACTTCTCGCTCTACAAGCCCGCCACGATCGACCGCCGCATCGAGCGGCGAGTGCAGCTAACGCGGTCCGCGGACACGCGCGAATACGTCGAGAAGCTGGATACCGACGCCGACGAGCTTGAGAACTTGTACCGCGACCTGCTGGTAGAGGTGACGCAGTTCTTCCGCGACCCCGACGCGTTCCAATCGCTCCGGCGGGAGGTCATCCCCGGCTTGGTGAAAGACGCCGCGCGTGGCGGCGAGGTCCGCATGTGGGTGCCGGGCTGCGCTACGGGGGAAGAGGCTTACTCGCTGGCGATGATGCTGCACTCGGCAATCCGCGAGGAGCAGCGGGACATCACCCCCAAGGTCTTCGCGACGGACGTCCACGCCCGCTCGCTAGAGTACGCCAGCGCGGGCGTGTACTCGGCGGCGGCGGTGGCCAACGTGCCCGAGGAGTTCAAGAAGCGGTACTTCAAGGCCAACGGCGACCTGTACCACGTCAACAAAGAGCTGCGGCAAACGGTGATCTTCGCGCCCAGCGACCTGACGCGTGACCCGCCCTTTACGAAGATCGACCTCATCAGCTGCCGCAACGTGCTGATCTACCTCGAGCAGCGCGTCCAGAAGAAGATCTTGTCGCTGTTCCACTTCGGCCTGCGTGCCGGCGGCGTGCTGTTCCTGGGGCCGAGCGAGACGCTGGGCGACCTGAGCAGCGAATTCAAGACCATCGACCGGCACTGGCGGGTGTACCGCAAGCAGCGGGACGTCCGCCTGCCGATGGCCACACGCATGCCCATGAACCCGGCGTTGTCGCGCGTCGTGCTGCGGCAGTCGCCGTTCGTCGCCCGCCAGCCGCAGCAGGACGTGGGGCAGACGCTCATCACCGCGTACGAGCAGCTGCTGACGAAGTACGTGCCGTCCAGCCTGCTGGTCAACGAGTTCTTTGAGCTGGTGCACTCGTTCGGCGACGCCCGCCAGCTGCTGGAGCAGCCCGAGGGCCGGCCCACGCTCGACGTGCTGAAGCTGGTGAAGGGCGACCTGCGGATGGCGCTCAGCGCGGCCCTGCACAAGGCGAGCCAGCAACGCAGCTCCGTCGTGTACCGGGGCGTGCGCCTCCGCACGGACGACGGCGAGGCCCAGTACAAGGTCGTCGTCGAGCCGTTCGTCAAGTCCAACGAGCGGATGTACCTGATCTGCCTCGAAGAGATCGAGGCGCCCAGCAAGCCCACGCAGTCCGAAGAAGACTTCAACGCCAGCGAGCAGTCTTCCGAACGCATCACCGTGCTGGAGCAGGAGCTGGCCTACACGCGCGAGTCGCTGCAGAGCACGGTCGAGGAGCTCGAGACCAGCAACGAGGAGCTGCAGAGCACCAACGAGGAGCTGATCGCCTCGAACGAAGAACTGCAGAGCACCAACGAAGAACTGCACAGCGTCAACG
>JBCCQL010000051.1:0-12111 GCA_039024355.1 Planctomycetota bacterium | reverse complement strand
GAGCCAGCGGCTTGCGCTCGACCCCCGGCACGCTGTTCTCGAGCGCCAGCCTGCGGATGCGTTGGGCGATCACCCCCGCGCCTTTGGCAAGGACGACCGGCGCCGCCATCGTTTCCGGGTCGTACTGCAGCGCGACCGCGAGCTCCGTCGGGTTGGTGACCACCACGTCGGCCTTCGGCACCGCGTCGCCCATCCGGTTGAGCGCCATCTGCCGCTGGATCTGCTTCCGCCGGGCGACCACCTGCGGGTCGCCCTGCTGGTTCTTCATCTCTTCTTTGATCTCTTGGTGGGTCATCTTGAGGTCCTGCTCGTGCTTCCACTTCTGCACGGCGTAGTCGGCCAGCGCGAGGATGAACAGCGCCGCGCCGACCCAGAAGAGCGTGTCGATCGTCACGCCCGCCAGCAGCTGCGCGCACTCGCCGATCGGCAGCGCGCCGGCGCCCAGCACGTCTTCTGCCCGAGCCCACAGTACCGACACGCTGACCGCCGCGACGACCAGCACCTTGAAGATGCCGAAGCCGAGCTTCGCGGCGCCGGTGACCGAGAAGATCCGCTTGAGGCCCTGCAGCGGGCTGATGCGCGAGGCGTCCGGCGCCAGGCGGCTAGGCACGAACAAGAAACCCACCTGCAGCACGCTCGCCGCCACGCCGGCCAGCAGCAAGAGCCCTAGGATGGGCGCCACCGCCAGGCCGATCGCCTGGCCGAAGCCCATGGCCTGGCTCAGCACGCCGCTGCGGTCGAGCGTCAGGCTACTCAGGTCGCCCAGCTGCCGCTGCATGAGTTTGGCCGCGGCCTCTACGACGCCGCGGCCCAGGCCACGCAGCACCAATGCCGCCACCAGCAGCAAGGCGGCCGACCCCAGGTCTTGGCTGAAAGCGACCTGCCCCTTTTTGCGCGCCTCCTCCCGCCGGTGCGGAGTAGCGTCGAACGTCTTTTCGCCCGATTGTTCGGCCATGGACAGACGCTAGGTGGCAGGCGCTAAGTGGCAGTTGCCGGGTGAAGGGTGAAGGCCCTAGCCGGCGGCCTACGGCCGCCGGGGCGTAGCGGCTCAAGGCTCGCCCGCTGAGGGCTCCGCGGCGTGGCCGTCCTTTACCGCGTCGATAAGCAGTTCGAGCGTCGCGGCGAGGGGCTCTTGGAAGGTCCACGCGACGCCGCCCAGCGAGACCATCATCACGCCCAGCGTCAGCAGCGAGTTGATGCCGAAGCCGACCACCACGGTGTTGATCTGCGGCAGCGTCCGGCTGATCAGCCCCAGCACCACCGTCGACAGGAACAGGGCGATCAAGATCGGCCCCGCCGCGCGGACGCCCAGCTGGAAGCTCTGCGAGGCGAGCGCGATCACCGCCTGAGCGTAGGAGGCGCCCAGGTCGGCCTCGCCCGGCGGCGCCCACTCGAAGGTTTTGATCACCGCGTCCAGCACCATGCGGTGGCCGCCGATCGCCACGAACACGGCCAGCGACACGAAGTAGAACATCTGCGTGAAGATCGAAACGTTGTTGTCGAGCGCCGGGTTGAAGACGTCGCCCAGGGCCATGCCGCTCATCTGCGCGACGATCTGCCCCGTGAGCTGCACGCCCGACAGCAGGATGGTGACGCCCAGCCCCAGCAGCAGGCCGATGAGCACCTCGCCCACGATCATCCGCCCAAAGTCCGCCACGCCGATGCGGCCGATGAACGCCGGCGCCGTGTACAGCGGCGTCACCAGCATCGCTAGCGACACGGCCAGCAGCGCACGCACGCGGACGGGCGCCGCCTGCGAGCTGAGCAGCGGCGCCGTGGCGATCATCCCGCCGACGCGCCCCAGCACCAGCGTGAACAGGGCCGTCTGGTTGAGCAGGAAGGCTTCGAGCACGGGGCGGGGGGGCTGTTGGCTATCGGCTGTTGGCTGGTTGGCATTACTGCTAGCCGTTGGCCCGCGGGGCGGCAGTGCGCTACAGGTTGTCGGGGATGCTCAGGAACAGGTTGCGGGTGTACTCGAGCATCTGCGTCAGGATCCAAGGCAGCGTGAAGGCCAGCGCCAAGACCATGGCCAGCAGCTTGGGCACGAACGCCACAGTCTGCTCCTGGATCTGCGTGAGCGCCTGCAGCAGCCCAACGACCAGGCCAATCACGACGCCCGCCACCAGCACCGGCGCAGCGATCAGCGTGCTGACCAGCAGCGCCTCACGGCCAAGATCGACGGCAGATTCTGGGGTCATGGGGAGGCGCTAGGTGGGAGGCGCTGGGTGGTAGGCGCTAGGTGGAAGGCGCTGGGTGGTAGGATTTCTCCCCGAGCGCCTGCCACCCAGCGCCCAGCGCCTAGCGCCTGCTACACAAAGACGACGAAGCTCTCGAGCAACATCTCGATCACCAGCCGCCAGCCGTCGAGCAGGACAAACAGCAGCAGCTTGAATGGCAGCGAGATTAGCACCGGCGGCAGCATGAGCATGCCCATCGAGATCGTGACGCTCGCCACGACGATGTCGAGGATCACAAACGGCAGGTAGATCTGGAAGCCGATCAAGAACGCGGTCTTGAGTTCGCTGAGCATGAACGCCGGCAGCAGGGCCTGCAGCGGCACCAGCCGCTCGCCCTCTTCCGGGCTGTAGTAGGCGTAGGCGAAGGCGTCGTCGCCGCGGGCGTCGGCCTCGTCCATGGCGGCCTGCTCCTCCGGCAGGTAGCTGAGGAAGAGGTAGACGTCGTCGTCGTTGTCGGTCCGCTGGATCTGGTCGGCCATGAACCGCCGCAGCGGCTCCGTGCCGCGGGCGAAGGCGTCCTCCAGGCCGATCTGCCCGTCGGTGTACGGCTTGATGCCGGCCTCGTAGGTCTCTTGCCAGACGGGCGCCATCAGCAGCAGCGTGACGAACAGCGCGATGGACGTAATCACCTGGCTGGGCGGCAGCTGCTGCGTGCCCAGCGCCTGCCGCAGCAGGCCCAGCACCACGACGATGCGGACAAAGCTGGTGGTCATCAGCAGCACGGCCGGCGCCAGGCTGATGACGGTCAGCATCAGCATGACCTGCAGCGTGGAGCTCAGCCGGTCGGGGCTGGTCCAGTCGCCGGGGCCGCCGATGGCGTCGGCGATGGACTGGCTCGTGCTGCCCACGCCCCCGCCGAGCGTCGGCAATCCATCGCCGAGCGTCGGCAGCCCATCGCCCAGTGAGAACGCGGTGGTCGACGCCCCGCCCCCGCTGGATTGCGACGCCACGCTGGTGCGCTGCACGGCCGACGTGCCGCTTACCGCCTGCGCCGCCGCCGGCTGCCCACCGATGCCCATGGCAAGGGCGAGCCATGCAGCCGCAACGCGAAACGTCTGCCGGGTGGTTCGCTCAGCCATAGGCCCGTCCCCCCGGTGTATTGGCGTAGGCGTCGGCCAGCTTCTGGCGGTCGACCAGCGGCTCGTCAGCGCCCAAGAAGCCGGGGCCAACCGGCTCGCGGGCGAGCTGGTCGAAGACCTCTTGGAACGCCATGCTTGCGCTGCGTGGGTTGTTCTGTTCGCACAGGCCGAGCAGCCGGGCGACCTCCTCCGGGTCGGTCACCTCGGTGATGGGCTCAACGCCGTCGGCCGTGACGCACACCAGCACGAGCTTGCCGCCAACCTTCATCAGCTGGGCGACTTGGCGATTGGCCAACGCCACGCGCCCGACGATGCTCACCACGTCGGCCGGCAGCGGCTGGGCCGAACGGGGCGCCGCCCGCCGCCACACCCAGGCCAGCAGCAACAGCAGCCCAACCACCACCGCCAGCGATGCGCCGACGGTCACCGCCGACTCGCCGGTCAGGCGGGTCCAGCTGCCGTCGAGCAGCGGTGGGGACCGATCGTTTGGCGTGGCGTCGCCCCGCGGGCGGCCCAGGAGCCGGGCGCCGGCGTTCGGCGGAGCGTCCGCTGTGCCCATCGCCGGTGCGCCGTGGGCGCCGCCATCGGCCACGGTCGCTGGCCCGGCAGGGGATGCGCTGCGGTCTGTCGAGGCCATCGAGGCGCTCGAATCGGCGAGCGCCGCCGCCTGTTGCTTGTTCGTATGGACGGGCCCTGGTGGGCCCGGCGACATGTCGATCGCCCCGCCGATGACCGCCACCTCGCTGAGCGGCTGCCGCTGGAAGCTGCTCGGCTCGACCGCGTCATCCGCGTACGCCGGCGTGCGCGGAGTCGCCGATCCGGCTGCCTGAGTCCGCCCCGTGCTTTGGCCGTGGCGGTTGATGGGCTGGGCCCGTGCGTCGGGGATGACCAAATCGGGCGGCCGCGGCGTGGTGCGTGTCTCGGCGGGCGGCGTGTGCGGCCGCGGCGCTGCGTTTTGATCGTTCAAATTCTGGTCGGTCAAACGCTCAGGCCGCGGCGAGGCGCCGGTTGGGCCGCGGGCGCTGGTTCTTGCCCCTGCAGTCGCGGCACGCGGGCGCTGGAAGTGCCAGTCGGGCAGCAAGTCGAGCGTGTCGTCCGCCGCCACGGCAGGCCCGGGCATGGCGTTGCCCGCCGCCAGCAGCCCAGCAATCAACAACCAGCGTGGCATCCGTGCCTCCGTCGGGGCGGCCGCCGGGCGTCCATGCCGGTGGCTTCTCGGCGGCTTGTACCGCAGCCAGCCGGGCCCTGCCAGAGCAACTACCCGCGGCGCCGCGGCCCGCAGGCATCGCACATGCCTTCGCGTTGGCGGGGCGATCAGCGCGGGCGCCGCACGCGTCGAGCCCCGGCGTGCTGCGTCGCAGAAAGCGGTCGCGTCAGGCCACGGCCGATTCGCCGGCCACGAGCTCCGTCACGCGGACGCAGAAGTTGTCGTTCAGCACCAGCACCTCGCCGCGGGCGATCAGCCGGCCGTTGACGTAGACATCTACCGGGTCGCCCGCCAGCTTATCCAGCGGCACCACCGCGCCCTGGCCGAGCCTCAGCACGTCTTCCAGGTGCATGCGGGTGCGGCCGAGCTCGATCTTCAGGTCGAGCTGGACGTCGCGGACCAGCTCGAGCGTGGCCGCCTCGCGGTTGGGGGGCGTGCCGCCGAAGTCTTGCAGGTCGAACGGCTTGACGCCGGGCGGCAGCTCGCCCGCCGGCGTGTCGATCGAGGCGATCGCCTGCTCCGCTTTGCTGAGCAGCACCTCGATGTCCGAATGCGAAGCAACATCGGCCGCCGGCGTAGACCCAGCCCCACCAGCGGGGCTAGCGGTTGTTGCCGTCGCGGGGGCGGCGGCCGCGGGCTGCGAGGGCTGCTCGGTCGAGGCGGCCGAGTTGATCAGCGCCTCGATCTCGTCTTGCCCGAGCGCGAAGTCGTCGCCCTCTGCGGCGGGCGCCGCGGTTGGCTCCCCGGCTGGCGGATCAGCCGCCGGCGGGCCGCCGGCAGACTGCGCCTGGCGCAGCAGCTCTTCGATCTCGTCCTGGTTGACCTGCTTGCCTTCGTCGGCCATGGGATTCCTTTCCCGTTGGGCGCCGCGTCGCCGCTACCGCTCCACGAAGTTGAACCGCGTGATCAGGATCTCGCGGACTAGCGGTTTACCCAGCGCGCGGTTGGTTTTCTCCAATATCCGGCGCTTGATCAAGCCCAGCCCGGGGTCGGCAAGCTGGGCGGATTCGGCGCTCTTGAGCGTGACGGTCACCTGGTCGCGTACCCGGTTGCGGTTGCTGTTGAACTGCTCGGCGAACTCCTGCTGCTCGTCCAGCAGCACCGTGGCGTACAGCTCGCAGTCGATGTTGATGGCGGTGTCCGTCTCGGGGTCGAAGCGGGTGACGCTGAACTGGCCCAGCTCCATCTCTACGGCCGGGTCTTCGCTGCGGGTCTGGGCCTCGGTGATCTGCGTGCCGCCGGCTTCGCTCACCTCTTCCTCGCCCGCCTTGGCCATCACCAGCTCGCGGGCTAAGGCCTCGGTCTCGTTGGGCGAGGGGATCAGCAGCGCGGCGGCAACCACCTCGACGACTACCAGCACCGAGACAAACGCCACGGCCTTGAGCAGCGTCATCAAGGGCGACTTCTTGGCGGGCTTGTCGGTTTGCTTCTTGGCCATGGGTCCGCCCCGCGGGGGTTTGGGCGTGGTGAAGTTGGCTCGCCCGGGCCGGGCGGTTGGCGGGTCTCGTGCAGCGGCGTTCGGCGGGCGTTAGTTGGTTTCGCCGACGGCCTCGTCCCACATCAGCACCTCGACGCGGGCGTTGCGCTTGCGGTGCTCGGCGTCGATCTCGTTGTTGATGGGCTCGTTGGCCGCGGCTGCACCCAGGCGGATCCGCTCGGCGTCGATGCCGACGCTCACCAAGAACTCCATCGTGACGCGGCACCGCTCGTAGCTCAGCCGCCAGTGGTCGGTCCCCTGGATCGGCTTGCGGGACGTGTGCCCGCGGACCTCGATCTTCTGCGGCTTGCCGGCGATCTGCCGGGCCACCTGCCGGAGCCGCGCCTTGTTTTCTTCGGACAGCTCGGCGGAGTCTTCCGGGAAGAAGATGACGCCGCCCTTGGTGGCGTTGTCGCCGGGGCGGATCGTGCGGACCCGCATCTCGCTGCCCTGGACGGCCTTCACCGGGTTGCCGCCACGCATGATGTCTTGCCGCTTGGCGCGGCCCATGCTGGCCAGCGTGGTGAGGTTCGAGTTGCGCGGCGTGACCTCGCCCGGCACGATGGCGGCCATCGCCGTGTCGTGCCCAAACTGCCGCCGCATAGACTCCAGCATCGCCTGGAACCGTTCTTCCTCTTTGATCTCGCTCATCGAGACCAGCATGATGAAAAACGTGAGCAGCAGCGACATCATGTCGCCGAACGTCACGACCCACTCGGGGATGCCGGGCGGCGGTTCTTCTTCAATGGCCAGGGGCGCTATTGCGGAATGGGGAGTGCGGAATGTGGAATGGCGCGCAAGCGACGAAGAGACTCTTAAAGCATCGCTTGCGAGTCATTCCGCATTCCGCATTCCGAAATCCGCATTCCTTCTAAGCGGCTTCGTCTTCGCTCGCCCGCTGCTTGGGCGGGACGAACGTGTTGAGCTTCTGTTCGATAACGCGTGGGTTTTCGCCGGACTGGATGGCCATGATGCCGCGGATGATGATCTCCATCGCCGTGAGCTCCTGCTTGTTGTAGAAGCCCAGCTTCTCGGCGAAGGGGAGGAAGACCACGTTCGAGGCGATGGCGCCGTACATGGTGGTGAGCAGGGCCACGGCCATGCCGGCGCCGACCTTCGACGGGTCGCTCATGTCGCCCAGCATGATGATCAGGCCCATCAGCGTGCCGATCATCCCGAACGCGGGGGCGAACCGCCCCATGCAGTCCAGCAGGCCCTTGCCGTCGCGGTGGCGGGTGGCCACGGCGTCCATATCTGTGCGGAGGACGTCCTCCATCACCTCGGGCCGGGCGCCGTCGACCGCCATCTGGATGCCCAGGATGATGAACGGGTGCTCGATCTCTTCGATCTTGCTCTCGAGCGCCAGCAGCCCGTCGCGGCGGGCGACTTCGGCCAGGCCGACAATCTGCTTGATGATGCCGGGGATGTCCGGCGAGGTGTTCAGGAACACCTTCAGCCCGACGCCGAAGACGCTGAGGAAGTTCTTCAGCGGGAACGAGATCAGCGTCGCGGCGATGGCGCCGCCGACCACCACCATGACCGACGCCGGGTCGATAAACGCCGAGAAGCTGCCCCCGCCCACCACGATGGAGACCAGGATCAGCGCGATGGCGATCACGACGCCGGCGGCGGATGCGATGTCCATAGGAGTGGCGTGTCTGGCGGTGGGCGCTGTGCTGCAAGCGGTGGGCGGCGGGCGTCGCTCGGCGGGGCCGGGTCAACCGGGGGCTAGCGATCGGCTGCCGGCCGGCAGCAGCTGCTTGGTCTGTTGGTAGTCGATGACCCGCCGCAGCACCTCGTCGGGCGCCTCGGCGGCCACCACACGGTCGCCCGTGGTGAGGGTGATAAACGTGTCCGGCCTGGCTTCGACGTACTTGATTAGCTCGGCGTTGAGCAGGAACGCCTCGCCGTCGAGCCGCGTTAGGCTGATCATCCGTCGGGCCTCCGAACCGGCGTACTAACTGTGGGGCGTAGCACGCCCGGCAGGGATTTCCTACGAACCGTAGCTTGGCCGCGGGCCGCGGGCGGCGGTGATCACCGGGGCGTCGCCAGTTACAGCAGCCCGTTAACCGGCAGAACCGGCAAACACGGGCGGTTGCGTGTTGGCAGTTGGCAGTTGGGAGTTGGCGCTACCCTTCACCCTTCACCCTTCACTCCGCGTCCCCCGCCCCTCACCCCTCCTCACTACCTCCGCAGTGCCAGCAGTTCGTCCAGCAGTTCCTGAGCGGTGGTGATCACGCGCGAGCCGCCCCGGTACTGCGTCGACGCGAGGATCAGCTCGATCAGGTTCTGGCCGATGTCGGTGTTGGAGAGCTCCACGGCGCCGGCGGTCAGCGTGCCGATGCCCTCGTTGCCCGGCGTGCCCGTGATGGCCTCGCCCGAGTTGACGCCGATGTTGAACAGGCTGTCGCCCACCTGCTGCAGGCCGGCGGCGTTGGCGAAGCGGGCCATGACGATCTGGCCCACCGTGCGCTGCGTGCCGTTGGAGAACTGGCCCTGGATCAGCCCGTCGTCGGTGATGATGAAGTCCGTCAGCACGCCGGGCGGGAAGCCGTCCTGGCTGGCGAAGTTCAGCGAGCTGATGGGGTTGTTGTTGGCGTCGGTCTCGCCCAGCGACTTGATCAGGCTGAAGTCCAGCTGCACCTCCAGCGGCGACGCCGAGGCGGTGGTGTTCCGCTGGACGCTGATCCGGTCTTGGCTGGCGGCCACCAGGTCGCCGTTGCTGTCGAACTCTAGCAGCCCGTCGCCCACGACCGTCGATACGCCGGCCAGCGGCTCGTTGTCGCCGCTGCTGGCGAACCAGCGGTAGATCGTGCTGTTGGACGTGGTCTCCTCCAGCACCGTGGTGATGCGGACCTTCAGCGGCAGGCCCAGCGAGTCGAACACCGTCAGCTCGGTCGAGGTGCCCGGCCCGTTGGCGGCCTGGGTCTCCGAGAACGAGATCGGCAGCGAGCTGCTGGTGGCCGACCCGGTGGGCTGCAGCCGGAAGGCCGTCAGCGGGACGTTCACCGCGTTCTCTTCGCCCAGGTTGCTGGTGATGACGATCTGGCCGTTGACGATCTGCACGTTGCCGGCCGTCGGGAAGGCGTTCTCCGTGCCGGTCACGTCGGACTCGGTGTCGATGCCGGCGGCCTCGCGGATGAAGTCGATCAGCTCCTGCACGGTGGTCCCGGCGCCGCCCGGCACGGTGGGGTCGCCCGTGATGGTCAGCGTCTTGGGCTCTAGGGCGACGCCGTCCTTCTCGGCGGTAAAGGTCAGCGTGCCGGCCTCGAAGAAGTTTTCGAGGTATGAAGTGCCGTTCCGCACCACCAGGTCTACCAGCCGGTTGCCGGCGCCGGCCGGCGGGCCGTCCAGGTTGACCTGTGCCCGCGGCGTCACGGCGTCCGTCAGCACCGAGTCCGGCGTGCTGTCGACGTAGCTGGTGGCGGTCACCGCAATGGGCGCGCTGTCCGTATCGACGCGGCGGAACACGGAGCTGTCGCTCAGCGTGCTGCGGTAGACCCGCAGCTGCGTAAACGCCGGGTCGGCTGGGCTGGCCAGGTCGTCCAGGTCTAGCCGGATCCGCCCGCCCGGCGTCGTGAGCGCCTGCGAGCCGATCTGCGCCGTGGGGCGGGTCTCGACCTGGTTCACCGGGTCGT
The DNA here is from genome assembly GCA_039024355.1 of Planctomycetota bacterium. Classification (GTDB taxonomy): domain Bacteria; phylum Planctomycetota; class Planctomycetia; order Pirellulales; family Lacipirellulaceae; genus JBCCQL01. The sequence continues at coordinate 2,473 of JBCCQL010000051.1, read as the reverse complement.
AAAAGGTGACGTAGTAGCTGTAGCTGCCGGGCTCGATCAGGTCGTTGTTCAGCGTGGCCGCGGCGCCCACGGTGCCGTCCGCCGAGGTGTCGCTGAGCGTGGTGTCGGTGTTGTTGGCGATGGTGGTCACCAGGCGGAACTCGGTCCCGTCGGGCTGCGTGCGGTAGATCCGCCGCTGCGTCCACGGCCCGCTGCCTTGCGGGATGCCGGTCAGGTTGACCGTGCCCCCCGCGTTGGTCACGGAGAACTCTGCCGAGGGCGCGCTCTCCTGGCCGTTTGCGTCCAAGAACGTCACACGGTAGCTCACCACCCCGGCCCCGGGGCCCGTGCCCACGCCGGTCGACGCTGCGGCGGTGCCCACCAGGACCGGCTCGTCGGCCTCCAGCAGGTCGGCCCCGTCGAGCGTCTGCCCCGCATCGATCGGCGGCTGCGAGATGGTGCCGTCGCCCAGCACGATGGACTGCGAGATCGACGGCGTCGAGCCGATGTCCACGGACGGGTTCAGCACGCCGGTAAAGCTGGCCGTCGAGGTCGCCTGGGCCACCCGCTCGGCGCCCAGGTCGATCGACAGCGGCACCAGGTTGTCGGTCAACAGGTCGAAGTCCTCGTCTACCGTGTAGCCCAGCAGCCGCTGGCCGGTGGAGGTCACGACGTCGTTCTCGGCGTTGAGCTGCAGCTGCCCGTTGCGGGTGTACAGCCGGTCGGTGCCGTTCTGCACGATCAGGAATCCGTCGCCCTGGATCGCGACGTCCAGCGGGTTGGAGCTGATCTCGATCGTCCCCTGCGTGAAGTCCGGCGAGATCTGCGACACCCTCACGCCCAGACCGATCTGCCGCGGGTTGGTGCCGCCCGAGTTGGTGCTGGGCGCCGAGCCGATGCTCACCGTCTGCAAGAACTGCGTGGCGAAGATGGTGTTCGACTCTTTGAAGCCCACCGTGTTGGAGTTGGCGATGTTGTTACCCACCACGTCGATGATGGTCTCGGCCGCCTGAAGGCCGGTGAGCGAAGTGGTGAGCGCGGACTGGAGACCCATGGTTTGCCTCTCCCCCTGGTTGGTGACTGGTGACTGGTGATTCGTGATTGGTGATTGGTGATCGGTGGTTGGCGACCTGTGACCGGCCACCGCTGGCCGATCACCACGCCGCTACTGCGGTGGCGTGACCTCTGAGATGTTGCTCAGCGAGACCGTCGCCTTACGGGCGAAGGTGAGCTGCTGCCGCGGGCCGGTGAGCGTCTCGCCCCGCGCGGCGTCGGCCGTGGTGTCCGTGAAGCCCGTGGAGACGCCCGGCAGTTCCGCCACCAGCTGCCGCTCGCCCTGGCCCGTGGCGTCGGTGCGGTAGACCCGCTTGTTCAGCGAGTCGGTCGGCGGCAGGTTCGTCAGCCGGACCGAGCCGCTGAAGTCGGCGAAGCCGGCCGTGTTGGCCGCCACCTCGACGCTGAACTGCGTGCCCCCCTCGTCCTCCCACACCACCTCGTACACGTACTGGCCCGAAGCCAGCCCGCCGTCGACCGACCCCTGCTCGGCGCCGACGTCCACCGCCAGGTCGAGCCGCGGCGTTGTGCCGTCGATGGTCACCTTCCGCACGTTGCCGCTGACGCGTTCGCCGTCGTCGGTCAGCGCCACCACATCGGCGCCGATCAGGTTGGTCGCGCTCGACACGTTCTGCCCTAGCAGGATTGAGTCCAGCGTGTTGGTCAGGGCGTCGTTCGATTCGATCTGGCGGATCTGGTAGATCTGGTTGAGCAGCTGCTCGTTCTCCGCTGGGTTCAGCGGGTCCTGGTTCTGCAGCTCGGCGATCATCAGGTCGAGGAACGACTGCGTGTCGAGCCCGGCGAACGCGTCGGCCGATTGCCCGCCGGCGGCGCCGAACGTCAGGCTGCTGTTGTTCTGGATTTGGCTCATCGTGTGCTCCGTTGCTGTGGCGTCGCCGCCCGGGCGTCAGGCCACTAGGTTGATCGCTTCGCTCGCCGGGCCCTGTGCCCCGCTGGCGTGGGGCGTGCCGGCGGGCGGCTGCTGGGCGGCCTTGGCTTCTCTCTGATTGCTGCCGGCGGTCCGCTCGCCCGAACGCTGATCGCCCGAACGCCCGCCATCGGGACGGCCACCGCCGGGCCGACGCTGGTCCGCCTGATCGCCGCCGCCCTGGCGCCGCTCGTCGCGGACGTCGACGTCGAACTTCTCGATGCGGATGTCTTGCTCCGCCAGCCGCTCCCGCAACGCCGGCAGGTTCTCTAGCAGCAGGTTGCGGGCGGCGGAGGTCTCTGCTTCGAGCGTGGCGGTCAGCGTCCCTTCGCCCATCAAGAGCTTGATCTGCAAGGCCCCAAGCTCGGGCGGGCTCAGCCGCAGCTTGACCTCGCCGCCGCGTTGCTGGGCCGCCTGGATCGCCTTGCCGACGCGGCCGACGAACCGCGAGGCGTCCACGCGTGGCGTCTGCCCGGCGCCATCGGTCTGATTCGCGCCGGCGCCCGTCAGCCG
>JBCCQL010000050.1:0-12268 GCA_039024355.1 Planctomycetota bacterium | reverse complement strand
CCGGTCGACCCGTCGCCGACGATGCCGATAGCGTAGGTGCCGCCCGACTCGAGCTGGGTCTGGACCTCGTAGAAGAACGAGCTGAACAGGCCGTCGTCGAACGACCCGGAGAAGAGGCTTTCGGAGATGTCGGTCTCGCCGTCCGGCCCGCGAGAGAACTGGGCGTCTACCCCGCTGGCGTCGGCGAAGTAGACGCCGGAAACGGCGTCCATGAGCGACGGGTTGTCGGGGTCGGTGACGTCGATCAGCCCGACGAATAGCGACTCGCTGAGGAAGCCCTCGCCGGTGGCGCCGAACAGGCTGAACAGGTCGATCGACAGGCTGACGTCGACAAGCCCGCCGCCGTCAGAAAAGACGTCGAACGGGAAGTACGCCTTGCCCTCGCCGCGGATGTCGGCGAAGCCGCCCGAGTCTTGCGACACGTTGTAGAAGGAGCTCTGGCTCACCGTCACGGTGTTGAAGCTGAAGGTGTCGCTCAGGTCGCCCACGCCGGAGATGCTCTGCGAGATAAAGGCGTCCTGGATGCTGTTTGGCAGCGGGGCGGTGGGGTCGAACAGGCCGTCGAGGTCCTGCAGGCCGATGGGCAGGTCTGTGTCGGAAACGAAATCCGGCACCTGCGAAACCTGCTCCGGCGAAGCGACAAAGCCCCAGAAGCCCGTCGACTTGGTGTCTTGCCCCAGCTCGCTATACGTAAGGTTCGTGGCGAACGCGAAGTTGTGGCCCACGAAGTCTTCGCTCTCGAAGTCAAAGATGCCGCAGTCGATCGGCTGCGGTGGGAACGTCGCGTACGCTGCCGGGGGTGTAGCCGCGGCGAGCAGCGCTGCGGAGGCAAAGATCGCGTTGAGGCGCTTCATGCTCGGGCCTGCTTTCTATTCAGAGGGGTGTTGTGTCCACGGTGTAGCGTTGAATCGCGGCGTGGGATCATGCCGCGACAAATCGCTGGACGGCTACGCTAAAAGCGGCAGAGCCGTCCCGCTTGTCCAAAAGTGATCCGGCCCAGAATCCGCTCGCCGGCCTTTGCCTGCAGGCCGGCGCCCGATCACGTTTGGACAAGCCGGCGGTCGACGCCGCGATTAGACTGTCGCCCTCCCGGGCCAGCGCCCCGCCGAACCGCGGCACGCCAGCACGTACAGCACACGCGACGCACAGCACGCAGCCATGGCCGCCACGAAGGTCCCCACCCGCCGGCAGATCTTGATGGCCGCGCGGGCCGCCGAGCAGGACCAGAGCCCGGGGCTGACGGTCGCCATGCTGGCCGAGCACGCCGGCGTGTCCGAGAAGCACTTCCAGCGGGCGTTCAAACGCGTTGTTGGGGAGAGCCCGAAAAAGTACGTGCGTCGGCTGCGGCTGCAGACGGCCGCCTACATGCTCAAGTGGTCGGACCTGCCGGTCACGCAGATCGCGATGCAGGCGGGGTTCGACACCCACGCGGGGTTCACCAAGGCGTTCGCCAAGGCGTACGGGCTGGCGCCGTCCGACTTCCGCCAGGCGTCCGGCGTGGCGCCCTACCTCCGGCGCCGCGAAGAAGAGGACGCCGCCGCGGACGCGGAGATCAGCGCCGCGACGCTCGACGCGCAGAGGCTCGTCGTGCGGATCGAGCAGACGCCGCCGACCCGCATCGCCGCGATGCGGCACACGGGGCCCACGGAGGAGACCTCGCGGGTGTGGCCCAGGTTCATGGAGTGGGCCGACCGGCGGGGCCTGGTCAAGCCGGACGCGACGTTCCTCGGCGTGCACAACGACTACTGGGACCCGAACGCCGCCGGGCGGTACCGGTACGACGCCGCGGTCGTCGTGCCCGACGGCTTCGAGCCGGACGGCGAGGCCGTCACCCTCGTCATGCCGGGCGGGCCCGTTGCGAAGACCGAGTTCCGCGGGTCGCTCGCCGACGCCGAGGCCGCGTGGCGACGCTTCGCCGAGCAGTGGCTGCCCATCAGCGGGCACGGCTTCCGCATCCACTACGCGTACGACATCTACCCGGCGAGCCTGGTCACCGGCGGCGCGTTGCAGCGGGTGGTGCAGTCGCTCGTCGGCATCGAAGCCACGCTGTGCATCCCCATCACCCCGTAGCCCGGCGATGCCGCAGCGTCGCGACGCAGCAGCCCGGCGACGCATCCCCGGCGACGCATCCAAGTGGCCAAGCAGCCCGCCGCAACGCGGTGTTACAGGCTGCGGCAAGTGCGCCGCCACCACGCACGCTGTGGGCGGTAGGGTTAAGCAAGCCGCGGACGTAACGGGCCGTGTGAACGCGGCTCAGAAGTCGAGCGTCCGCACCGGGGGCGGCGCCGCGTCGGCGGGCTCCTCCTCGGCCGGCTTGGCGGGCACGCTAGGGCCTAGCTGCCCGTCCTGCTGCAGCTCGCGCCACGGCTCGCCCCGGCGGTAGCTCTCTAGCTCGGCGGCCAGGGCGTCGGTCATGTCGCGTGTCTTGGCCTGGTCCTCGGCGTGTACCTGGACGGCCTTCTCGGACCACTCGATCGCCTTGTCAAAATCGCCTGCCTCGGCGTGGGCGGCCGCCAGCGTGCTGAGGATGTGGGCCGCCGCGTAGTCGGTCAGCTCCGCCGCCCGGGCGGCCAGCTTGATGGCCAAGGCGCCGTCGCGCAGGCTGTCGATCGGGCTCGTGGCGAGCGTCCACGCGTAGTTGTTGAGCATGCCCGAGTTGTCCGGGTTCAGCTCGTACAGGCGGGCGAAGTCGGCGATGGCCTCTTCGTGCTTGCCGATCGACAGGTAGGTATCGCCCCGCAGCTGCAGGGCCGGCTCCAGCGGGCTGGGGGCGCCCACGCCGTCATCGCTGGATTCATCGTCGCTGGGTTCATCACTGAGATCTTCGGTCAGCTCGACCACCCGCGTGAGCGAGTCGATCGCCCGCTGCGCCTCGCCCATCTGGGCGTACACGCCCGAGATCTGCATCAGCACCGCCGGGTCGTCCGGCGCCACGCTCGACAGGCGGTTGAGCATGGCCAGGGCTTCTTCGCCGCGGCCCAGCTCACTGAGCAGGGCGGTCCGCATCAGGTGCGCCCGCAGCAGCCCCGGCGCCCGGCCGAGCGCCGCCTCGACGTCGGAGAGCGCCTCTTCAAACCGCTGCAGGCTGCTGTAAAGCTGGGCCCGGGTGAGCCAAAGCGCCAGGTTGTCCGGCGCCTTGTCGATCGCCTTGGTGAACTCGCCGATCGCCTGCTCCGTCTCGCCGTTCTCCAGGAACAGCTCCGCCCGGCGCCGGTACGTGGCCACCGAGTCGGGCGAGATCTCCGCCGCCCGGTCGAAGGCGGCCAGCGCCTCGTCGGTCTTGCCCTGGGCGGTCAGCAGGATGCCCTTCAGCTCGAACACGCCGGCGTTGTCCGGCGCCATGGCCTCGGCCTTGGCGACGTCGCCCAGGGCGGCGTCCAGGTCGTCGTTCTGCTGGTGGGCGGTCGCGCGGAGCAGGCGGTACTCGACGCGTGTGGGCTCGAGGTCGATCGCCTTGCCCAGGTCCGCCAGGCCGGTCTCGAAGTCCTTCGCGGCGATCGCCGCCCGCGACCGCAGCACGTAGAAGTTGGCGTTTTTGGGCTGCAGCTCAATCGCTTGGCTCAGGTCCGCCAGCTGCTGCTGAGGGTCGCCCTCGGCGCCGGCACGCAGGACGTACGCCTGGGCTCGCTGCTCGGGCTCGGCGCCCTCGGCCTCTACCACTTTGCCGAGCGCTTCGAGCGCGGCGGCCCGGTCGCCCGACCGCAGCAGCTCGAGCTGGCCGATCAACAAGTGCGCGTCCACCAGCGTGTCGTCCAGCTCGGTGACGCGGCCCAGGTCGGTCAACGCCAGCCGGCGGAGCTGCCCCCAGCGGGGGTCGACCTGCGGGCCCGTGGGCGTGTTGCGTAGCACGGCCCGGGCGAGCGCCTCGGCCCGCTGCATGATGGTGGCCACCAGCATCGACTCGGCGAATTCGCGGTTGCCCTCGCTCAGGCCCTTGCGGATGGCGTCGTCCAGCAGGTCGATCACCCGGTTCAGGTCACGCAGGCCCTCGGCGCCCAGCTTTAGCTCGGTGGCCCGGTCCAGGTCCGCTTGGCCCGGGTCTTCCGCGGGAGGCTCCGCCAGCGGCGCCTCCGCAGCCGGCGCGTGGGCCGCCTTCTCGGTGGCCGGCTCAGCGGCAGGCCCAGCGGCCGGCTCAGCGGCGGGCTCTGAAGCCGGCTCGCCCGGCGCGGCGCCTTCGGCCGCCGGCACGGCCTCCGCACCAGATGCGTCTTGTGCGTAGGCCGGGGTCGCGGCAAAGCCCAGCGTCAGCGGGAAGATGGCGGTAAGCAGCGCAAAGCAGATTGAGCGGCGCATAGCGGCAACGCTCCAGGGTGTGGCGAGCCAGTGTGGCGACTAGCCGCGGCGGATGGCGGCAACGCGGCCGGGCCCGGCCGCGATCGCTGCACGCATTATTGCCGACCCCTCGGCAACAAACCAAGGGGATTCCCGCCACGCCGCGTGGCCCGCGGTACGCGTGGAGCGGCTAGCTAGCCGATTTCGCCGCGGCTAAGCTTGCGGCTCGCCCCGCGCCGGCGTCTCGCCGTGCGGGGCCGCCCATTCCCGTCACGACCCCACCCCACCGTTTGCGTCATGGAAGCCGGCATTGTTGGCCTGCCGAACGTCGGCAAGAGCACGCTGTTCAACGCCCTGACCTCGGCCGGCATCGCCAGCGAGAACTACCCGTTCTGCACCATCGAGCCCAACGTGGGCGCCGTGCCGGTGCCCGACGGCCGGCTGCAGACCATCGAGCGCTACATCCCCACGCAGAAGGTGATCCCCGCGGTGCTGCAGCTGGTGGATATCGCCGGCATCGTCCGCGGCGCCAGCGAGGGCGAGGGCCTGGGCAACAAGTTCCTGTCCCACATCCGCGGCGTCGACGCCATCCTGCACGTCGTCCGCTGCTTCGAGGACGGCGACATCACGCACGTGGACGGCTCGGTCGACCCGATCCGCGACATCGAGACCATCGACACCGAGCTGATGCTGGCCGACCTGCAGTCGGTCGAGTCCCAGGCCGACAAGGCGGCCCGCACCGCCCGCACCGGCGACAAAGACGCCAAGCGCAAGGTCGAACTCCTGAAGCAGTGCCAGGCGTTGCTCGAGGAGGGCAAGCCGGTGCGGGCCCTTGCCCCGGAAGACCCCGCCGCACGCAAGGAGCTGGCCGGGCTGCAGCTGCTCACCTCCAAGCGGGTGCTGTACGTCGCCAACGTCGAAGAAGACGACCTGGCCGGCGAGGGCGGGCTTGTCACCCGCGTCCGCCAGCGGGCGGCCGAAGAGGGCGGCGGGGTTGTCGCCGTGTGCGCGCGGCTCGAGGCGGAGCTGGCCGAGCTCGACGAAGAAGACCGCGGCGAGATGCTCCAGAGCGTCGGCCTCGCCGAGCCGGCCCTGGCCGTGCTGGCCCGGGCGGCGTACAAGCTGCTGGGCCTGCAGAGCTACTTCACGGCGGGCGAGAAGGAGGTGCGGGCGTGGACCGTGCCCATCGGCGCCACCGCCCCGCAGGCCGCCGGCGTGATCCACACCGACTTCGAGCGAGGCTTCATCCGCTGCGAGACCTACTCGGTCGACGACCTGGTCGAGCTGCACAGCGAGCGGGCGATCCGCGAGGCGGGCAAGATGCGTGTCGAGGGCAAGGACTACACGATGCAGGACGGCGACGTCTGCCACTTCTTGTTCAACGTGTGAGCCGCGGCGGGCAACGCCGGCTGGGGAGGCGTACGGCCGCTGCGGGTGGCCAGGTTTTTCTGCGTTGGCCCAAATCGGGCGGCCTACAACCGGCGGCAGAAATTTGCCCCGCGGGCTGCTAGAACGATACTGCGGCTCCCCAGCCCGCGGGCGTCTGGAGGCATGGGTTGCCGTAAGTCGTTTCGCGTCGGTCGCCGACTGGGCGCCGACTGGGCGCCGACCCGCCGCTGCGGCATGAAATGGGCCGCGAAAACTCTTTCCGCGGGCCGCCCGTAAACTTCTGGCGAGAAAAATTGTGCCGGGCGGCTAATCTGTGCCGGGCGACGGCGTTTAGAAGAGGCCCGCGAATGACGCGGATACGCGCGAATCGCTGTGCGGGTGGCGTGGCCGGAAGAAACCTGCCTGGTTCGGTAGACTGCGCTGGCTCAGATTAGAGGGCAGTCATTCGCGCGTATCCGCGTCATTCGCGGGCAAACACGCCCCGCCAATGCCCATACTACGCCGCGTGGATATCGCAGCCCCAACCGCCCCGCAACTTAGGAAGCACCGCCCGATGACCGCCCGATTCTTGTCGCTCCGTTTTGCAGTGCCCGCTGCCTGTATCCGCGGTGCCTGGGTGCCCGTTGTCTGGCTGTTGGTCGCTGTGGCCGTGAGCGGCCACGCCCAGGTGTGCCACGCCCAGGCGGCGGTGTTCGCCGGCTGCGGCTTCTTCGACACGCCGGGCGAGGGCGCCAAGACCGTGGCCGAGCACCGGGACTCGGGCTTCGACACCGTGCTGCTCGAGACCCACTTCGACGCCACCGGCGCCATCCGCTCCAACCGCGTGACGCTGGTCGACGGCGGCGCGTGGGTGGGCCCGGAGAAGGACAAGCAGAACGTCCTGGCCCTGGTCGCGACGATCGACCGCGTCGAGTTCTGGTTTGCCGGCTGGAGCCGCCGCGACTACGACGACCTCCGCAAGGTCAAGGCCAGCCCCGAGGCGACCGCCAACCTCAAGCAGAACCTGGCGTTGGTCAAGCGGCTGGGTGTGTGCGGCTACTGCGACGACGACGAAGACGTGTACGACCTGCCGCTGGCCCTGTGGATGGGCCGCGTCGTGCAGGAGAGCGGCCTGAAGTACTCGATCGCCCCCTACAAGCGGCCCAAGCACTGGGTGCCGATCGTCAACGAGGTGGGCGTCGACCGCATCTACTACCAGTCGTACTTCCCCCGCCGGAAGCTGGACGGGTGGGACCAGCTCGAAGGGCAGCTGTGGGCCGGCCTGAACACGGACGACGACACGGTGGAGGTGGTCCGGGAGAAGTTCGCCGCCTTCGGCAAGAACCCGAAGGTGGTGGGCGGCTTCCTGTGGTCCAGCGGCATCATCCGCGGCAAGCGGGGCGGCGACTTCCGCGGCTACGCCGACGCGATCGAGGCGGGCGTGGCCGCGAACGTGGCCCGCCTAGCCGCCGAGGCGGGCGAGGGCGCCGGGCAGCCATCGGCCTGCGGCGCCGCCGCCACGGAGTAGGCAAGCAGCGTAGGCAAGCGGCGTAGGCCGACAGCGTAGGCCAGCGATGCAAGGCGCCGGGCTCACCACTTGAGGCCGAACTGCTCGCCGCCGGAGGGGCCGCCCGTGCCGCCCTTCAGCTGGCCGGCCTTCTTCTTCGGCGCCTTAGGCGCGTCGGGCGGCAGCTCGTACAGGGCGTCTTCGTCCGCGTCTTCCTTGCCCTTGCCGCCCGGCTTGGCGGGGGCCGCCATCAACGCCTTGAGCGACAGGCCGATACGCTGCTTCTCGCGGTCGACGCTCAGCACCTTGACCTCGACCTGCTGCCCCTCGCTCACGGCGTCCTTCGTGCGGAAGACGCGGCCGTGCGCCAGCTCCGAGATGTGGATCAGCCCCTCGACGCCGGGCTCGAGCTTCACAAAGGCGCCGAAGTCCATGGTCTTGGAGACCGTGCCGGTCGCCTTGCCACCCACCGGGTACTTGCCCTCGACGCCGTCCCACGGATTGGCGGCCGACTCGCGGTAGGACAGGGCGATCTTGCCGGTCTCGGGGTCGATCCGCTCGACCTTGACCTTGATCTGCTGGCCCTCGGAGAGCACCTCGCTGGGGTGGTTGACGCGGTCCCAGCTCATCTTGCTGACGTGCACCAGGCCGTCGACGCCGCCCAGGTCGACAAACGCGCCGAAGTCCCGCAGGCTGCGGACCACGCCCTCGCGCACCTGCCCCGGCGCCAGCTCGGCCAGCAGCTTCTCGCGTTGCTCGGCACGCTCCCGCTCCATCACGGCGCGGTGGCTCACCACCAGGTTGCGGCGCTCGGGGTTGGCCTCGGTCACGACGGCCGCCAGCTTCTGGCCGACGTAGTCTTCCGGCTTCTCGACGCGGTACAGCGAGATCTGCCCCATCGGCATGAAGCCGCGGATGCTGGACGCCTGGCACTCCAGGCCGCCCTTGTTGACGCCGGTGACGCTGACTTCAACCACCTGGCCCTCGGAGATGTCGTCCCAGTCGCCCACGTCCACGGCGGCGGTCGACAGGCCCAGCTCGTACAGGCCCTCGTCCGCGTTCAGGCGGGCGACGGTCACCTGCAGCTCGGCGCCGGGCTCGGGCGGTTCGCCGTCGAACTGCTTGAGCGGAACGGCGCCCTGGCGGTGGCCGCCCAGGTCGACAAACACATTGTCGCCGTGGACGGACTTCACGCGGCCGGCGACCTTGGTCTCCGGGGCGATCTCCGCGGCGGCGGCGGCCGTGCTCTGGTCGATCAACTCGTCCAGCCCCGCCGCGGCCAGCTCGGCCTCGAGCTCCGCCTCCTGCTCGGGCGACAACGCCGCCCGCACGTTCGGCGGCGGGTACTTCGTGGGCGCCTTGGCCGGCTTCGCCTTGGTGACCTCGGTAACCGGCTTGGGCTCGGCCTTGGGCTTGGGCGGCTCGCCCTCAGCGGCGGCACGCTGCGAGCCGATCTGGATCCGCTGGCTCGGCTTGCCCCCGGCAGGCTCAGCAGGGGCAGGCTCAGCAGCGGCGACCGCCGCGGGCTCCGCCGGCGTAGGAGTGGCGTCGGGCGTCGGCCCAGCGGCCTGCGGGGTCGTCGTGGGCTCTGCCGCCTGCGGGTCTTCTGCGGTTGGGTTGCTCATCGCTCGGCCGCACTCTTGCGTGCGGCGCTGGGGACGCGGAGAGGGGGAGAAAAGCGTGGCTCGCGGCGGCACTCCCGCCGCGGCGGAGATTGTAAACCGTTCGGCCCGCGTTTGCGATTACACACGCCGCCCGGTGCAGGAACAGGCGGCCGCGTCCGGTCATTCGGCGCGCGTCATTCGGCGGGCGGCTTGGGCGGCCCGCCGTCGGCCTGCAGCGCCGCCAGCTTCTCCCGCACGCCGGGGATCACCCGCGCGGCGTTCTGGCTGTACAGCTTCTGCAGCACCTCGTCCGGCAGGCCGATGCCGTGGATGTTCCACAGCCCCTGCGGCGGGAACGGATTCTCGGCGTAGGCGAAGTTCTCGTCGTAGGTCTCAAAGAACCGCCAGTGCGGCATCAGCCGCGCCGCCGCCCGCGGGCCGTCCGAGCCGAACATGATGCGGTCCTGGTGCCGCAGGAAGAATCGGCGGGCGGTGTACGGCTGCCGGCCGAGCTCGGCGATGCGGGACGAGACCTCCACAACAAGGTTTGGGTAGCGGTCCAGCCACCGGCTGACCTGCGCCAGGTTCTCCGGGTAGTTGGCGACGTGGGCGCCAATGAACGTGGTGCCCGGGTGGCGGGCGATCACCCGGTTGCGTGCCGCCAGCAGCGCGTCGTGCGACGGGAAGCGGTCTCCGTAGAAGCTCCAGTCGGGGTGGCGGTGCAGCTCCTCCCAGCGTTCGTTCCGCTCGTCGACGGGCTGGAAGAACGCCACGGGGTCGGCCGAGTGGATGATGACCGGCATGCCCAGCTCGCCGCACGCGGACCAGATGGGGTCCCAGCGTGGGTCGTCGATCGCCATCAGCGAGCCGTCCGGGTTCTCGTACGCCAGGCCGAGCATCTTGAAGACCTTCAGCCCCACAGCGCCGCGGCGGCGGGCGGTGGCCAGCTGCTGGGCGGTGCGGCGGCCGAAGCCTGGGCGGTGGCACGCCCACGTGGCGGGGCGCGCGGGGTCGCCGTCGCCACGCCAGTCGACGTTGGCGAACACCAGGAAGCGGCCGGCGTGCGGCGCCAGGTACGCCAGGTGCTCGTCCAGCTCCTCGCCCAGCCGCCCGTCCAGGCTGACGCACAACGCGATGTTCTGCTGGTCCATGACGCGGACAAACCCGTCGAGCAGCTCCGGCGTGTGGCGGAAGCGGATCCGCGGGTGGACGTGTACGTCCACCACCGGGAACTTCGCCCGCGGCGGCTGGTTGTTGGGCGTGACGAGCTGCGGCCGCGGCCGGAACCGGTCGAGCAGCAGCTGCCGCCCGCCCCGCCCGTCGAGGGGAAGCGCGTCTGCCGGCTGGCCGCCAACCGCTCCACCGCCGCGAGGCCCATCGACCGCCGCGCCGGCGGGCTGCGCATCAGCATTTTCAGCAGATTGCCCAGCGGACTGCCCAGCGGCCACGCCGGCCAGCACCAGCACCGCGGAGACGCACAGCACCCACGCCCGCCAGCCGGCGTTGTATGCATCGGCCGGGCGGCACACTGTGTTGGTGGCTGCCCTCATCCGATGAGCTCACGCAGCCGGAAGTGGAACTTGCCGAGCTTGCCGCCGTAGTTGCCGGCGCCGATGGCGGGGATGCCCTCGCCCGCGGCGGCGTGCAGGGCGCGGGTCGTGGCGTCTGCCACGGCCGCCTCGCCGACGCCGTTGAAAACAATCTCGTACGCGCACTGCGCGTCGGCCGCCAGCACGGACTCGACGCGTCGGCCCTCGCCCTGCCGGCCCCGCAGCGTGGGGCAGAACGCCTCGTTGGTAGACGCGACCATCCCCTTGTAGCGGCTGCCCACTTTGCTGCCGCTCCGCACCACGCCGCCCGGAAACGGCGTGACGACGCCCGGCACGCCGGCCAGCGCGTCGACCACCCGCTGGGCGGACGCCAGGGCCACGCCTTGGCTGACGCCCTGCAGGATGATGTTGCCGCCCGCCACGCCGCGGCCGACGCCCGCCTGCTCTTCGACCAGGAACTCACCGTCCATGACCGGCACACGCCAGTACCGGCGGCCGCCCACCAGCTTGCTCTTCTGGAAGCCGTCGCCGAAGAACCGCACCCGCTTGCCCAGCGGGAACGCCTCGACGTACCCCTCGGCCCCTTCCTGCAGGCCGTTGTAGACGGCCGTCGTGGGGCACGTCATGACGCACTGCCCCACGCGGTTGGGGACCGCCTTGGCCAAAGCGTCAGTCGAGAATCCGAAGGCCAGCACCGCGGCGCCCGGCCGGCCGTCGGGCGTCTCGCCCGGGCCGAGCACCCGTTCGACGGCGATCTCTGCGTCGCAGCTGATGACGCTCGAGCCGTAGCCGCAGAGCTCCCGGGTCGCGGCGTCGACCCAGTACGGATCGACGGCCGTCACGACCACCCGCGTGTACCGCATGCCGAACGCCTCGGCGAAGGTGTCGTCGATGGCGGTCGGGCCGATGGCTGCTGCGTTGATCGCCGGTTCGGCGTCAGCGTCGCCGTTCTGTGGGGCGTCGGGCGTGGCGTTGGGCGGGCCGGTGCTCATCGCCCCATCATCGGTGGCGGCCTCGTCGCAGGCAACGGGCGCCGCACGCCCACGCTTGGTGTTTGCCGCTGGGCGCCTCGCAGCCGGCCGCCTCGCAGCTGGCCGGTGGGCTCACGGCTGAGTGCAGCCTCCCCAGTCGCTCACCCCGGGGTCGGCCTCGGGCGTTTGGTTGGCCGTCCGGATAGCGTTGAGCGCCGCCAGCAGCTCGCGGTGTACGCGGTAGGACTGCGTGACGACCAGCAAGCCCGGCGCGAGCGGTTCGATCTGGCCCTCGCCGCCCCTGCGCTGCCACGCGTCGGGCGAGACGACCGTCGAGAGCAGCCCGGCCAGCCCAGGCAGGCTTAGGCCCCTGTTCAGCAGGTCGCCCACCGGGTAGACAGCGACCGAGAGCTCTAGGGCCGCCGTCTCATTGGTGGTGATCACCAGGCAGCCGTGCAGGTAGATGGCTTCGAGCTCCAGCTGCTTAAGCAAGAGCGCCAGGCCTTCGCGGAGCGTGACGCCTTGCAGGTTGACGGTCATGGGTTCGTCGACGCCTATGCCCAGGTCTTCAAGGGCCAGGATGTCGATGACGATTTCTAGCCCGTATTCTGCCCGCACGAACTCGATGATCTCGTCAAGCCGCGTGTCCGTGAAGTCGAGCCCGCTGGCCGTCAGCGGCCTGTCGAGGGTTTGGTCGATGCGGCGGCGGACGTCGCCTTTGCCGTCTGCCCAGAAGACGGGCTGCTGGACGGAAGCCGCCGCTGGTGGCCTGGGCGGTGGCGGTGCGAAGCGGTCTTCTGTGGTCTGCTCTGCGGCTGATGGCCGGGCGCCGCCGGTTGGATTGGGTAGGTCGAAGGGGTCTTGTTCATCGCCGCTGGCCAGGGGCGGCGCCGCCAGCGTGGCGAGGGCCAGTAGCGTGGCGCCCGCGGCTGCTCGCCGGAAGCGTGCGGCTGCGTGTTGAAAGGATGCGACCTTCGCTGGCGGCGCGTAGCGGTT
>JBCCQL010000049.1:0-12403 GCA_039024355.1 Planctomycetota bacterium | reverse complement strand
TGGGCGTCGAGGCGTCGACACCGTTCTTTATGGCGGAAGGGTTGCGGGCCGCGGCGGCGGGCTGGCGGCTGGTCGACGCGGGCCCCGTGGTGTCGGCGTGCCGGATGCACAAGTCGCCGGCCGAGGTCGCCATCATCCGCCACGCGATGGGCGCGACGCTCGACATCCACCGCCGGGTCCACGGCCTGCTGCACGAAGGCATCACCAACACCGAGATCGCCGAGTGGATCGACCGCAAGCACCGCGCGGCCGGCAGCGACAACGGCTCGACCTTCGCCATCGTCGCGTTCGGCGAGTCGACCGCCTTCCCGCACGGGCCCAAGGGCGAGCAGCGGCTACGCGGGGGAGACACCGTGCTGGTCGACACCGGCTGCACGTTCGCCGGCTACCACTCCGACCTGACGCGGACCTACGTCTACGGCGAGCCCTCGCCCCGGCAGCGGGAGCTGTGGGCGATCGAGCACGAGGCGCAGGCCGCGGCGCTCGGAGCCGCGCAGCCGGGGGCGCCGTGCGAGGCGGTGGACGCCGCCGCCCGCCGCGTGATCGAGCGGCACGGCCTGGGCCCCGGCTACCAGACGCCCGGCCTGCCCCACCGCACGGGCCACGGCCTGGGCATGGACATCCACGAGGCGCCCTACCTGGTGCGGGGCAACCGCACGCCGCTGGCCCCCGGCATGGTGGCGAGCATCGAGCCCATGATCTGCGTCTACGGCGAGATGGGCGTCCGCCTGGAAGACCACTTCGTGATGACCGCCGGCGGGCCGGAGTGGCTCACGCGGCCGGCGCCCTCGATTGACCACCCGTTTGGCGACCAGCCATAAACGCCACGCCGGCGCCACGCGGGCCGGCGCCACCCCACGGCAAGCAATCCCGAGGCGCGGACCATGGGCAGGCTCAGGCGTGTCACGCTGCAGACCTTCGACGAGGTGATCGACGACGTCACCCGGCTGCGCACCGCGGGCTACGCCGCCGGCGGGCGGTGGAACCTGTCGCAGGTGTGCGACCACCTGACCGGGACCATGCGCCTGGGCCTGGACGGCGACCAGCCACGCGTCGCGTGGGCGGTGCGCAAGGCGTTCGGCGTGCTGCTGGCCGTGATCCTCGCGCGGCGCGCGATGGTGTCCGGCGCCCCGACGCTGCCGCGGCTCACGCCGGAGGCGCTCACCGAGGACGACCCGCAGCGGATCGACCGCTGCCTGGCCACGCTGGCCGAGGCCCGCGACTTCGCCGGCCCGCTGCCGCCCTACCCGCTGTGCGACAACATGACGCTCGACAAGTGGAAGCGGCTGATGGTGATCCACGCCCAGCACCACCTGGGCTTCCTGGGGGCGCCCGGATAAGACCTCGGCCCTTTGCGGCGGCGTCTGCGAGCTGGGCCGTGAAACGCCGACCGCCCGCCCCGGCATCCGGTTTAATCCGCTCACCCGGAAGCCCGCGGGCGAATCATCACCGCGGCGGGCGGGCGGCGGGCGGGTTTGGTAGGTGGGGGGCGGGTGAGGCAAAAGGGCACGCGGCCGCTCAGTCGGAGGGCAGAGCTGGTATCTTAGGACGAAGAACACATCGACAGTGCGCGGGCAGGGCGCCGGTGGTTCTGGCTTCTCATCGGATCGCCTTTCGGGGAGGACTGCCATGATCGGTAAAATCTTGGTCGGGCTCGGCGGCACCCACTACGCCGAGGCGGCCACACGCACCGCGATCGAGATCGCCAAACGCCACGACGCCGCGGTGACCGGCGTGACCGTGGCCAACATGGAGCGGCTGCACAACACGGGCGCCAGGCCCATCGGCGCCGGCGGCGTCGCCAAGGAGCTGGGCGACCGCCGCGTGGCCGTCACCCGCCAGGCGATGACGGCCGACATCGATCAGTTCGCCGAGCTGTGCTCCACGGCCGGCGTCGAGTTCGACATCAAGAAGGAGGAGCGGGACGAGCCGTTCGACTTCCTCCGCTCGCAGGCCCGCTACCACGACCTGACGGTGCTGGGCCTGCAGGCCATCTTCGAGTACGGGGCGCCGGGCGTCTTCGGCGACGACCCGGCGGCCGCCATCGTCAAGCTCATCGCCGGCGGCGTGCGGCCGCTGATCGCCACGCCGGCCGATTACAAGCCGGTGCAGCGGGTGCTGATCGCCTACGGCGGGTCCGTGGAGTCGGCGGCCACGCTCCGGCGGTTCGCCCAGCTCCGCCCGTGGACGGACATGACCGCCCGGGTGGCCACCTTCGGCATCGACGCCGAGCGGAGCGCCCGGCTGCTGAGCCACGCCGCGGACTACTGCCGGAGCCAGAAGCTGACCGCCGAGACCCACGCCTACGAGTGCGGCCCCGGCCAGCTGCTGGCCGAGGCCAAGGCCTGGGGCGCCGACCTCATTGTGCTGGGCAACAGCGGCAAGCGGCTGCTGCTGCAGCGTGTGCTGGGCGAGACCGCCCTGCGGGTGATCCGCGAGGCCCAGCAGCCGCTGTTCCTCGGCCAGTAAAGCGGACCGGCAAGCGGCGCTACGCGCTTGCGATCAAACGCCCCGGCCGAGTTGCTGCCGGGCTAGTTGCTGCCGGGCTCGCGCAAGAAGTAGCCATAGCCGGCGTTGGTCTCGTCGACGCTCGGCGACCCACGCCACAAGACGCGGGTAGGCTCGGCGCCCGGCTCGTCGGCGTCGTGCTGCACGACGGCCAGGCGGAAGCTCTTCCAGCCGGCGCCCTGGCCAGAGGCGACCACTTCGACCGGCAGCGAGACCTCCACCGTGTAGCCGCCGGGCGCCCGCCGCGCCCTGGCGACGGCCCCATCGACAGGACGCGGCCGCCGCGCGTTCCACACGGCCGCCGCCCCGCCGCCGTCGGGCGCAGGGACTTCGGATGCCTGAGGCTCGGGCGCCCGAGACCCGGGCGGCGCGGGGACGATCACGCGGCAAGTGCCGCCGTCGAGCCGGGGCTCTTCTCGGCGGCGGGACGGGGGGCGGCCGTCCAGCAGCAGCTCGACCCGGTCGCCCGCCGCCAGCCGCTCGTCTTGCACCCGCAGGGCGAAGTACAGCCGCTGCTCGTCGTGCGAGGCGTGCAGGCGTAGCGACGCGTCGGCCGGCCCCTTCCACCCGGCGGCGTCGCCCAGCAGCAGCGGCGCCGCGGGCGTGGCGTAGCTGGGCGTGGGCAGCGGCTCGGCGAGGCCGTCGATCGCCGGCGGCGGATCGACCGCCGGGCAGGCGTGGCGGCGATCGATCACCACCGGCGCCACCACCTCGGCCCGCAGCCGGGCCCCGTTCGCCGCGTTAGCATCGCCCGTGTTGGTGGCGCCCGTTTCGCCGGCGGTCGTGGTCAGCGTCGCGGTGAGCGTGGCCCGCGTCAGGCGGTCCAGAGCAATCGGCTGGGCGAAGCGCAGCCGCACCCGCTGCGACGCGGCGCCGCCCGGCCCGGCCTGCAGGCGCAGCTCCGCCGGCTCGAGCGTGAGCCCCGCCAGCGGCAGGCCGTCGATCGTGCCCGCCACCGCGACCGCCTCACCGAAGCCGTTGGTCAGCGTCACCTCGACCTCGCCCTGGGCGAACCGCGGCGCGGCGGCCGCCGGGTCGGCGTCGATCAGCACGGGCGCCACTTCCAGGCGGACCTGCCGCAGGAACCGGCCGAACCGCTCGGCGCTCTCCTCGGTCACGACGCCCGGCGGGAGGATGCCGTCGAGCTTCAGCACCGCCAGCCGCGGCCCCTCGGGCTCCATGGTCAGCCACACCACGTGGTCGAACTCGCCGTAGGCGTCGCCGCGGAGCCGGCTGCCGCCGCCGGTCGTAGCCAGCGAGTAGTACCGCCGGCCGCCGTTGCGCTGGTACTGCATGTAGTGGTGCACGTGCCCGGCGAACACCGTGTGCGGCCGGCCGGCCAGCATCCGTTCGACCTCGGGCCAGCCGGTCTCGTCCGGGTTGCCCGCCCCGCGGGCGCGCTCGGAGTACGTCCATAGCGGCTTGTGGACGAAGACCAGCGTCCAGCGTGCGTCGGCGTGGTCGGCGAGGTCTTCTTCCAGCCAGGCCAGCTGCCGCGGGCCGATCTGGTTGCGTGTGTCCTCGCTGTTGAGGCAGACGAAGTGGACGCCGCGGTAGTCGAACGAGTACCAGTCCGCCCCGAACTTCTCCCGCCACAGCTTGAGCATCTCTGGCAGGATCACGTCGTGGTTGCCGGGCACAAAGAAGAACCGCATGTCGAGCTCGCCCACCAGGCCCAGGAACTCGGCCCACTCACGCTCGAGCTGGTCGCGGTCCTCGGTGTAGCCCTCGATCAGGTCGCCCACGGAGACCACAAACTCCGGCCGCATCAGGTTGAGCTTCCGCATCGCGTCGAGCCAGACGCCCGGGCGGTGGCCGCCGGTCCGGTCGGTGACGATGGCGATCTGGAAGCGGTCGGGCCCGTTCAGCACCGGCTTGCCCGTCCACGGGCGGGGGCCGGCCGTGAGCGGCAGCGTCATGCCGTCGAGCTGGCCGTCGGGCTGGCCGTCAGCCTGGCCTGGGGGCTGCTGCTCGGGCCGGCCGATGTCGCCCAGCGCGACGCCTCGGGCTGGCGGTGGGGCGGTCGCGTCTGTCGCGGCCGCGCCGGACGGTGGCGTGGCGGCGTGCGTGTGGCCGTCTTCGTGGCCGTCTTCATGGGCCGCGACGGGCCCGGCAAGCACGCTCAGCAGCAGGGCGGCGGTGGGGAAGCGGTGCATCGGGCGGGCCTTTTCTGCAGGAAGCTGGCACAAACGCCGCCACGCACGCGGCGGCGCTCGGCCAGATTCTCTGCAAGCGGCGACGCGGCGTCAAAGAGCCGCGGCGCGGTCGGCGCCAGAAAAGCAGAAGCTTCGCCGCGGCCTCACGGGGCCTTCACGAACAAGGAGCCCCGCCCACGAGAAAGCCCATCGGCGCTGCCTCGTACGCGTCGTCCTTGTCGCAGGCAGCGAAGAGGTCGCCCGCACGAGGGACAGGTCAGGCGATGACGTCCTTGATCAGGCGCGGGATCTTGACGCCGGTCAGCCGCTGGTCGAGGCCCTGGAACGGGTAGCTGAGCTTCTTGTAGTCCAGGCCCAAGAGGTGCAGCATCGTGGCGTGGAGGTCCTCGACCTGGACGGGGTCGGTCGTCGGGCCGAAGCCGATGGGGTCGGTCT
The DNA here is from genome assembly GCA_039024355.1 of Planctomycetota bacterium. GTDB lineage: Bacteria > Planctomycetota > Planctomycetia > Pirellulales > Lacipirellulaceae > JBCCQL01. The sequence continues at coordinate 7,304 of JBCCQL010000049.1, read as the reverse complement.
CGCCAACCGTGGCGCCGGCCTTCACGCCGCCGCCGGCCATCCAGATGGTGAAGGCCTTGGCGTGGTGGTCGCGGCCCATGAACTTCATCTCTTGGCCGCCGCGGTTCTCGCGCATCGGCGTGCGGCCGAACTCGCCGCCCCACACGACGAGCGTCTCGTCCAGCATGCCGCGCTGCTCGAGGTCCATCAGCAGGGCGGCCATTGGCTGGTCGGTCTCCTTGCACCGGCGGGCGAAGCCGCCGTTCAGGGCCGAGTCGTCGCTGTTGCCGTGCGAGTCCCAGCCCCAGTCAAACAGCTGCACGTAGCGGACGCCCCGCTCCACCAGCCGGCGGGCCAGCAGGCAGTTGTTGGCGAAGCTCTGCTTACCGGGCTCGGCGCCGTACAGCTCGTGCGTCGAGGCGGACTCGTCGCGGATGTTCATGGCGTCGCTGGCCGCCATCTGCATGCGGTACGCCATCTCGTACTGGGCGATGCGGGTGACGGTCTCCGGGTCGCCCACCTCGTCGTGCGTCTGCTGGTTGAGCCGCGAGATGCTGCTGACGATCCGGCCACGCAGCTTGTTGTCGATGCCCTTGGGGTTCGACAAGAACAGGACGGGCTCGCCCTTGCTGCGGCACTGCACGCCCTGGTAGACGCTGGGCAGGAAGCCGCCGCCCCAGGCGCTCTTGCCCGCGCTCGGCGCCCGGCCGCCCGAGAGCAGCACCACGTAGCCGGGCAGGTTCTGGTTCTCGCTGCCCAGGCCGTAGGTCACCCACGAGCCGATCGACGCGTAGCCCAGCCGGGCGTTGCCCGTGTGCACCAGCAGCTGGGCCGGGGCGTGGTTGAACTGATCCGTCTGCATCGTGTGGACGAAGCAGACCTTGTCGATCACCTTCTCGAAGTGCGGCAGCCGGTCGCTGACCCACTTGCCCGAGTCCCCCGCCTGGTGGAACGGGTAGGTCGACCCCAGCAGCTGCGGCGTGCCCTGGATGAAGGCGAACCGCTGCCCCTCCAGGTACTCCTGCGGGCACGCCTTGCCGCTGTACTTGCTGAGCTCCGGCTTGTGGTCGAACAGCTCTAGCTGGCTGGGCGCCCCGGCCATGTGCAGGTAGATCACCCGCTTGGCCTTGCCGGCGAAGTGCGTCTTGCGGGGCAGCAGCGGCCGCGACGGGTCGATCTGGATCTGGGAGCCCGCCGACGCCTCGGCCCGGCCGCCCGCCAGCTGCGAGCCCAGCCACAGCCCGCCCAGGCCGGCCATGCCACGCTGCAAGAAGGTCCGCCGCGTGTTGCTACGCAGCTGCTCGGTTTGGTGCTCTTGGAAGAGGTTCATGGTTGGTTGCTTTCGCTGGGCACTGGGCGCTGGGCCGTTGCGTATCGGCCGCGTTTGCTTTGCAAGGTCCGGGCAAATTTGACACGCCCCCTTGTTACGGCGTCGCTTTTTTGCCGCGCCCCGGTGTTATCGCGTCAGTGCGTGTTATCGCGTCAGTGCGTCGTCGAGGTTCATCACGGCGTTGGCGACCACCACCAGGGCGAACCGCTCGGCGTCTTCGGCCAGCGGCTTGCAGCCCTCGGGGTCGGCCTGGAAGTGCGTGGCCGCGTCGGCGTACAGCTTCTCGAGCTCGGCGAGGCTCATCTCGTGCGGCCGCTTGCCGGTGGCCACGCGGTAGGCCCAGCCCAGCTTGTCGCGCACCGTACCGCCCTCCCCCTGCTCGGCGATCCGCGCGGCGAAGCCCTGCGCCAGCTCGATATACGCCGGGTCGTTCATGGTCACCAACGCCTGCAGCGGCGTGTTGGTGGTGATCCGCCGCACGGTGCAGACCTCACGCGTGGGCATGTCGAAGCCCATCAGGCTGGGGTACGCGCTGGTCCGCTTCCAGTAGGTGTAGACCGCCCGGCGGAAGCGGTTCTCGCCGGTAGCGTTCTCCCACCGGGCGCCCGAGTAAACGCTCTGCCAGATGCCCTCCGGCTGGTACGGCATGACGGGCCGGCCGTACATCTTGTCGGCGTACTTGCCCGACAGCACTAGGGCCTGGTCGCGCACCATCTCGGCGGTGAGGCGTTGCCGCGGGCCGCGGCCCAGCAGCCGGTTGCGGGCGTCGACCTCCATCAGGTCGCTGCGGACCCGTGAGTCCTGCCGGTACGTGGCGGACAGCACCAGCTCCCGCATCAGCCGCTTGAGGCTCCACGCGTAGTCGCTGGAGAACTTCAGGGCGAGGTGGTCCAGCAGCTCGGGGTGGGTGGGCATCTCGCCGGCGCCGCCGAAGTCCTCCTCGGTCTCCACCAGCCCGATGCCGAACAGCTGCGCCCACACGCGGTTGACCATCGTCCGGCTGGTCAGCGGGTTCTCGACCGACGCGATCCACTTGGCCATCTCGAGCCGGCTCGCCGGGCGGTCGCCCTCGGGGCTGGGCATCGGCGGCATGCTAGAGGGCGTCGCGGGCTGCACCTCGTCGGACTTGTTCAGCCAGTCGCCGCGGTCGAACACGAACGAACGCCGGTGGTGCTGGACCTCCCGCTCACCCATCACCGGCACGTTGACCGACTTGATCTGCGACCGCTTCCACTTCAGCCAGCCGATGTGCTCGGTGAGCTTCGCCTGCTGAGCATCGGTGGCGAGCCGCGTCCACCGCGTGTCGGCGGACAGCGAGAACCGGGCGCGGCGGATGACCAGGGCGCCCTGGCCGTCGAGGTTGCGGTTCTGCTTGAGGACAAGCCGCAGCCGGGCGCCTTCGCCGAGCTGCAGCGGCTCCTTCAGCACAAACACCGCGTGCCGGGGCTGGTAGATCCGCGTGTAGGCGGCCCAGCCCCGGTTGTTGTCGCGGAGCGACTCGCGGGGGTCGAAAGCCGGGTTCGGGTCGTCGCCGTAGACCTCGGAGAACTCAACGGCGCGTGGCTCCGCGCCGGGCTCGAGCACCTGCAGACGCAGGCGAGACAGCACAAAGCCGATCTCCGGCGTCTTGACCGCCTGCTCAAGGTCCTTGGGCATCGCGTCGATGCGGAGCGCGGTCACCGGGCCGCTTGCGGCGGGGGCGGGACCCTCCAGCTTGTACCGCGAGTTGTACGTGATGGTGCCGCCGGCGTAGAGTTCGCCGACGCCCTCTTCTTCGACGAACGACAGCTCGGTGCTGCCGGTCGACTCGTACCGGTCGAGCTTGAGGTTCACCCACTGGCCCGCGTCGGCCGCCAGGTCGGTGGCCGGCTGCAGCCACTCGCGACGGGCGGCCTCGATCTGCAGGTCCAGCTCGCCCGCCTCGGCGTACTTCTCGCGGTCTACGGGCACCGCCAGCCGCGGGAAGTCCTCGTAGGTGTCGCTGTCGCGGCTGGTGTTGAAGAACGCCGTGAACGAGTAGTAGTCTTCGTGCTTGAAGGCGTCGTACGGGTGGGCGTGGCACTGGGCGCAGCCGTAGGTGGTGGCCATCCACACCTGCCAGGTGGTGTTGGTGCGGTCCATCACCGCAGCTATGCGGAACTCCTCGTCGTCGGTGCCGCCCTCGGTGTTGGTCTGGGTGTTGCGGTGGAACGCCGTCGCCAGGCGGTCGTCCAGCGTCGGCTTCTCCAGCAGGTCGCCGGCCAGCTGCTTGATGGTGAACTCGTCGTAGGGCATGTCGGCGTTGAGGGCACGGATCAGCCAGTCGCGGTAGGGCCACACGTCGCGGTGCGGGTCCTTCTCGTAGCCCATCGTGTCGGAGTAGCGGGCCAGGTCCATCCACAGCGACGCCCACCGCTCGCCGTAACGCGGCGAAGCGAGCAGCCGATCGACCACGCGTTGGTGCGCCTCGGGCGAGTCGTCCGCCAGGAAGTCCGACAGCTCGCCTTCGGTTGGCGGCAGGCCGATCAGGTCGAACGTCACCCGCCGCAGCCACGCCTCACGCGAAGCATCGGGCGCCGGTTGGAAGCCCTCTTGCTCAAGCCGCCGCAGCACGTAGCGGTCCAGCGACGCACGCGGCCAGCTGCCGGCGTCGACCTCGGGCTTGGCGGTCTGGCGTGCGGCCACCAGCGACCAGTGCTCTTCCCACTTGGCGCCCTGAGCGATCCACCGCCGCACCAGCTCTACCTCGCGATCGTTGAGCCGCGGCCCGTGGTCGGGCGGGGGCATCCGCATCTCGTCGTCTGGCTCGGTGATGCGGCCCATCATGGCGGACTCTTCGACATCGCCCGCGACGATCGGCAGCGTGCCGTAATCGCTCTCCATCAGGGCGCCGTCGCGGTGCAGGAACGTGACGCCCGCCGCCTGCTTCGGCCCGCCGTGGCAGCCGACGCAGTGCTTGACCAAGATCGGCCGGATGTGATCGTTGAAGCCGACGACCTCGGGGATGGGGTCATCGCCCGTGGGCGCGCTGGTGGCCGTGGTTTCGGCGGCCGCCTGCGTGGGTGGCAGCACGAAGAGCGTGGCGCACGCAGCCGCCAGGGCATAGGCCGCCGCCCGAGTAGGCCGCGGGAGACAAATTTCTTGGCTAAAGATCGTCATAAACAATGGAGATGGCGAGTGTTGTATCTCGGGCAGCCGCGTCACGCCGCACGATAAGCCAGCGAAAAGAAACAAGCGGCGTTGCCGATCGGCCTCTTACGAGGCCGCCCAGCGGTACGCCGCCCACGCTTACCCCAGTCTAGGCGCCGTGCCGGGTGGCTCCAACATGCGGCGTTGCACGTAAAAAGTGCCGCGGTGGCCTAATATTGGACACCCTTGCGGTGCGGCAGCGTGTCGCACCCGGCCGGCCGATCTCTGCAAAGCACACGCCGCGTGTCACTTACGGCGATTTCCCCGGTACGCGGGGTTTGCCGCAGGCAGTCGAGCGCCCACGTCGCCGCGCCAGGCTTCCAGCATCTGCGTAAGCCGCGCGAGCTGCTCCGGTTCTTCGGCCGAGAGCTCCCGCTGCTCGCCAATATCGGCCTCCAGGTCGAAAAGCTCCCGCTGGTTGCCCTCAAACCATTCGATCAGCTTCCACCGCCCGTCCCGCACGGCCGACGCGGGGGCACCGCCCTGGTTGCCGTAGTGCGGGTAGTGCCAGAACACGGGCCCGCGGTCGTACGGCTTGCCGGCCAGGGCCGGGGCGAAGCTCTTGCCGTCGGCGTGCTGGCCGGGCATCGCTTCGACGCCGGCCGCTTCGAGCAGCGTGGGGTAGTAGTCCGTGCTGGTGACCACCGCGTCGCACACCGTGCCGGGCCGCGTCACGCCGGGCCAGCGGACGATGGTGGGCTCGCGGATGCCGCCCTCGTACATCCAGCCCTTGCCGCCCCGCAGCGGCAGGTTCGACGTGGGCGACCCCTCGGAGGTCGACAGCCCGCCGTTGTCCGACGTGAAGACGATCACCGTGTTGTCCAGCTCGCCGCGGGCGTCGAGCGCGTCGACTACCCGGCCCACCGCTAGGTCGAGCGACTCGACCATGCCGGCGTACACGGCGTTGTCTTGCACTTGGCGGACGCGGCGGTCGCGCTCGGGCTTCCACCGCTCGGCTGCGGGCGTGTCGATCGCCCGCCGCTTCTCGCGGTACTTCTTCACCCGCTCTTCGGGCGCCTGGATCGGCGTGTGCACCGTGTAGAACGACAGGTACACGAACATCGGCTCCGCGGGCGCCTGGGCGATGTAGCGGCAGGTCTCGTCCACAAGCCGGTCGGTCAGGTACTCGCCCGGCGGGCCGTCTTCGAGCGTTGGGTGGCCGTACGGGCTGAAGAAGTGGTTCTTGCCCTTGGGGTGACCCCAGTCGCAGCCGGCGATGTTGATGTCGAACCCGCGGTCGGTCGGCCAGCAGCCGCGCGGGCCCAGGTGCCACTTGCCCGCGAAGAAGGTCTGGTACCCGGCCCCCTTGAGGGCGTCGGCCAAAGTCACTTCGGCGTCGGGCAGGCGTTCGACATAGCTGGCGGGCAGCAGCTTGGTGTTGCGGCGCCAACGCTCAGGCTGCGGCGCGCCGAACCAGTCGGTCGTCGCCATCCGCGCCGGGTACTTGCCCGCCAGGATGCTGGCCCGCGTCGGGCTGCACACCGGGCACGCGGCGTAGGCCTGCGTCAGCCGCGCGCCGCTGGCGGCCAGCTTGTCGATGTTGGGCGTCTCGTAGAATGTGCTGCCGAAGCAGCCCAGGTCGGCGTAGCCCAGGTCGTCCACCAAGAAGAAGACGATGTTGGGCCGCTCGGGCTTGTCCGATGAGCCGGGGGCCGCGTCCGCCTGGCCGCTCTTGTCTGCGGCGTGGCACAGCCGCTCGCCGCCGCCAAGAACCAGCAGGCACGCCAGCAGCAGGCAGGCAGCCACGGACACAAAACGCATAGCATCGCTCCCGAACAGTGATGAGCTACCCGGCCCGCGGGGAAGCCGCCCGGCCAAAGACTGCTCTGGCCGGGCCTTCCCAGTATACACGGCAGCCAGACCGGACGCCGACTAAGCGCGGGCGCTGGCCGGATCGCGGAAGCGGTAGCCGATGCCGCGGACCGTCTCGACCAGGTGGGCGTGCGTATCGAGCTTCTTCCGCAGGGCGCGGATGTGGACGTCGATCGTCCGCTCCAGCACCAGCGAGTCGCCCCCCAACGCCGAGTCGATCAGCTCGCTGCGGCTGAACACCCGCCCCGGCTGGCGGATCAGGGCCGCCAGCAGGCCGAACTCGCTAGGCGTCAGGTCCAGCACCTCCTCGCCCGCGGTGACGCGGTGCCGTTCGCGATCGACCAGGATGCCCTGGCTGACCAGCACGGTGTCGCTGTTGGCGGCGCCACGCTTGCGACGCGTCAACGCCCGCACACGCTCCAGCAACACCTTGACGCTGAACGGCTTGGTGACGTAGTCGTCCGCCCCGACCGAGAAGCCGGCCACCTGGTCGGTCTCCTCGGCCTTGGCCGTGAGCATCAGCACCAGCGTGTCGCGGGTGACCGGGTCCGCCCGCAGCCGGCGGCAGATCTCCAGCCCGTCGATCACCGGCAGCATCAGGTCCAGCACCACCAGGTCGGGCACGCGGAGCTTGGCCTGGGTGAGGCCGTCTTGCCCGTCGTTCGAGACGGCCGTCTCGTAGCCGTCCTGGTTGAGGTTGTAGTGGAGCACGTCCGCCAGCGAGCGGTCGTCTTCGATGATGAGGATCTGCGGCTTGGACATCGTGGCGGCGGGTGAGGGGGCGGCCCGGCGGCTCGGGAGGCTGCTTCCGTCGGGCGGCGGGGTGCGCGGGATGGGGGGGCGGTCGTCGATCAGCTTCATGCGTCTTCGGGGGTGGGGTGGTAGCGGGCGGGCGCCTCGTGGCTGTGGCGGGTGATCTCGCCCTCGACCAGGTAGATGACGTCCTCGGCGATGTTCGTCGCGTGGTCCGCGATCCGCTCAACGTGCCGGGCCGCCGTGAAGAAGTGCAGCGCGG
>JBCCQL010000048.1:0-12440 GCA_039024355.1 Planctomycetota bacterium | reverse complement strand
CCATCGAGCACCGCACACCCGACCTTTTCACGGCCGGCTACGGCGCCCTGTGGACGCCGCCGCCGGGGCGGTCGATCTACCTGCCGCAGGGCGGCGGCGTCGGCTACGACCCGTACGACCGCTTCGACCTCGGCGGCCCACGCGACGAGACGCTGTACGGCACCTTGGACGGCTACACGGCCGCCATCCGGGCGACGCAGCAGTTCGGCGGCGACGTGTTCGTCGACTACGTGCACCACCACCTGGGGTCGTTCGACCTGGGCGCCAACGGCTACACCTACCCGCAGTCGCTGGTGAATCAGGGGGCGCCCTTCCTGCAGGACCGGGCGGACTACCCGGGCTTTGAGGTCTCGGAGCCCAACAGCCCGGTCGGCTCGCCCGACCACCGCGACACCTACGCCATCCTGTACGGCGCCAACGCGGGGCTGACGCCCTTCGGCGATGTGTTCGAGTACTGGTTCCGCCTGGGCGAAAACCTGCTGACCATCGACCTGGCGAGCAACCGAGCGTTCGTCCGCCACCCGGTGCCCGAGGCCTTGCTGCAGCCGGGCGACCAGAACATCCGCCAAGCCCCGGGCGCGTGGGCCATCCCCACCACGACGGTGCTGCCCAGCGGCCTAGTCGGCGCGTCAACCATCCCGCGTCAGGCGAACGTGCCCACCGAGGCCAACCGCCAGTTCTACCCGGACCAGCAGGGCCCGGCGCGGACGGTCATCGACGGCGGCCAGGCCTTCACGGTGTTCGACTTCAACCCGGCGGACCCCGCGGCCGGCGACCCCGTGGCCGAGACCAGCCGGGAGTACATGATGCGCTACGCCCAGTGGCTGACGCAGGTGATCGGCGTCGACGGGCTGCGTGTCGACGCGGCGCGGCACGTCCCGCTGGGCGAGTTCAACGACGTCTACAACCCGCAGTCGCTGGACGTGCCGCGGCTGATCGACCGGGCCGTCGCCGGGGCGAGCAGCCGCTTCAACCTGGACGGGACGCAGCGCGGCGTGTTCCAGTTCCAGGAGGTGTTCAACTACGACGCCAACGCGCTGGCGTCGTTCGTCCGCACGGACCAGCCCGCGGGCGACACCGTGAACCCCAACCGCGACGTGCTGGACTTCAGCCTATGGGCCGCTATGGCCACCAACATGTCGGGCAACGGGCTGCAGAACAACTGGTTCGGCATCCGCTCGGCCAGCGTCAACGGCGTGATTAACGGTACGGCCGACCCGGACATCGTCAACAACGGCGAGAACGGCATCGGCTTTGTCTACAACCACGACGAGGGCGTCTCGCCGCCCGGCCTCGGGGCAAGCATCGTGCTGGACAACGTCGCCCACGCCTGGGTGCTGATGCGGCCCGGCAACGCCTACGTGTACTACCGCTCCAACGAGTTCGACCGCAGCGACAACAACCTGTTCTTCCTCAAAGAGGGCCGCGGCGACGCCCTCGGCGGGACCTTCGGCAACATCATCACCGACCTGGTTGACCTGCGGAACAGCTACGGCCGCGGCGACTTTATCGAGCGGTTCATCGACAACCGGTTCTCCGCCCCGCAGGACCAGCAGAGCTCGATCTACGTGTTCGAGCGGCAGGGCTCGGCCCTGGTGGCCCTGAATGTCGGCTTCAACCCCGGCGCGACGACGCGGACCGTCGACACCACCTTTCAGCCGGGGCAGTGGCTTGAGGAGGTCACCGGCAACTGGCAAGACCCGTCGGGCGAGGTCCGCCGGTACACGGTGGTCGACGGCCAGCAGCGGGCCGAGGTCGACATCCCCTGGAACAACGCCGGCAACGGCAACCGCGGCTACGCCATCTACGGCCTGCCCCGCCCGCGGGGGGCGATGACCCTGTCGGGCGTCTCGCAGGTGCTGGACGAGACGCCCACGCCGGCCACCAACGGCACGGCTCGCATCGCCGACGTGCTGGTGGTCACCGCCGACAGCTTCGAGGTCCGCGTAGACACCGACCCGGTGCTGCTGGTCGATGGCGCCCAGTCCTTCCGCGACCGCCACGCCGACGGCGGCCGGGCCCTGCTCCGCATCAACGAGGGCTACGACGCCAACGGCAACGGCGTGGCAGATTACCCGTCCAGCGCCGCGTCGAACGCCACGCAGTACGGCTTCGAGGAGTTCTTGGGCGTCAACCAGGCCGGGTTCGACTCCGCGGACGGCGCCGGGCTGTACACGCAGACGGTCGACGCCACGGGCCTGGCCGAGGGCTACCACTACGTCACCTCCCGCGTGTGGCGTGAGCCACGCCCGGGCGAGAGCGAGGTCTACACCGACTTCCGCGAGGTGGTGTACATCGACCGCCTGGCGCCCGACAGCCGCATCGCCTCGGTCGAGCAGTTCGGCCCGCTCGACACTATGCGGGACTTCCAGGTCGAGTCGCTCGACCTCACGGCCGACAGCGTCCACGTCCTGCTGAACCTGCCCGCCGCGTTGACCGACGCCGAGGTGCTCGCCCTGGTGTCGGCCGGCAACCAGGCGGAGCAGATCGACCGCGACCTGTTCAGCCTGATCGAGGGGGGCGTGATCAACGGCAACCACGTGGCGACCGTGGTCACGTTCGAGATCACCGGCAACCTGAGCGTGCAACGCTTCGCCGGGCTGCGGCAAGAAACGAGCCTCGGCCTCGGCTTCGGCGACCTGGACGCGGACCAGCTGCTCGAGGCCAGCGACCTCGCCGCGTTCGAGGCGATCTACCTCAGCGGCGACACGCTCTTTTCTCCGGCGGCGGACCTGACCGGCGACGGCCTGGTGGCGGACGACGACCTGCTGGCCCTCGGCGGCGCGCTCGACGCAGCCGGCGCCGACGCGGCGACGCTCCAGGCCTACCGCGTGCTGTACAACACCTACCTGCTGCCGGGCGACTTCAACCTGGACGGCCTGGTGGACGGGGCGGACTACGCCGCGTGGCGCAACGGGCTGGCGGGCGGGTCGTTCTCGGCGCCCGATCTCGACGACTGGCGAGACAACTTCGGCGCCACGCTGCCGCCGGGCCTGCTCGCGGCAAGCGGCGTGGTTTCTGTGCCGGAGCCCGCCGCCGCGGCGGTGCTTGCCGTGGCGGTTGCGTTGGCCGGCTGCCCACGCACGCGGCGCCGCCGGCACGCCTAACGCTTGCTGGGCTTCCGGTCGCCGCCGGTTGCCTGCCGGCGGTCGGCGATCGCGCGGCGGACGTGCTCGCGGCGCCGGCGGCGGGTGTCGGGCTCGGCGAGGAACTCGGCGAACTCTTCGCGCAGCAGCTTGAACTCGCCCGGCGCCGAATCGAGCCCCCGCAACCACAGGTAAAGCCGCGGATTCAGCGGCAGCCGGTAGTCGAGCGCACAAAGCCATTGCGGCCACGTGTAGTTGACGACCTCATCCAAGATCTTGAACGGGTTGGACGTGCAGTTGTTGGTGCCGCACAGGCGGAACAGGTAGTACGCCTCGTCCATGCCCGCGCGGTGGCTCCGCTGGAGCGACTTGGCGAGCAGCGCCCGCTCCTCGCCCGGCTCGAGCAGCAGCAGGGGCGACTCGGCGACGTACTGCCCTTCGACCGCCAGCCGCTCGAAGGCCATCTCCCGCGTTGTCATAAAGCGGTGCGCGCACACCAGGTTGCCGCCCGCCGCGTCGCGGAAGTTGAACACGATGCCCGGCGGGCCGGCGGCCTCGATCGAGTAGACGATGTCGTCGGTCGTGCGGGCGTCGCCGCTGCCGTCCATCGCCGTGAGGCGGACCGGTTCGCGCGGGTCGAAGCGGAACCGCGTCTGCACGTGGTTGAGGATCGGCAGCGACCGCTTCGGCAGGCCGCTGCTGGTGAAGACGGTCTCGGGCCCGTCGGCGCCCTTGCGGGTGACGATGCGGGAGAAGTTGTACGCCTGGCCGTACACCTCGCGGACGCCGTCCAGCGGGACCTCGGCACGCCAGAAGCGGCCCTCGTCGTAGAAGTACTCGGCGGTCACCACGCTGCCCGGCCCGCGGTCGATGGAGTCGCCGGTCGCGTCCGCTGCGTCAAGCCCGCCCGCGGTGACGCCGGTGATGCGGATCGAGTGGCGGCTCGAACCGTCGAGCGGCTGGCCGCGGTACCGCGACCAGCCGGGCATCAGCAGACCGGCGGTTGTTGGCTGTCTGGGCGCGGCGGGGCCCGGCTCGCGTGGCGCCTTGGTGGTGCTCATCGGCGTTGGTCGCGGGCTTGGTCGTGGGCGGTGATGGGCGTAGCCGTCGCCAACCGGGCGGCCGGCTAGCCGGCTGCGTTCTTGGTGCGGGCGATGATTTTTCTGGTCGCCTCGCTGGCGGCCTGCTTGACCTTGCGGTTGGTGCTGCCGCGGGCCTGCTTCAGCAGGTCCAGCGACTTCTGGGTGCCGATCTCGCCCAGGATCGTCACCGCCGCCAGCGACGTCTTGGCGTCGTCCGACGGGGCGATGCCCATGACGGCGTCCTCGGCCACGGCGCCCATCGCCACCAGGCACTCGCAGGCCTCGTCGTGGATGGCGAACTCGCCCACCAGCCGCGCCACCTGCTCCGCCGCTGCGGGCGTCGGGTACTTGGCGATCGCCTTCAGCAGCGGCTTTTTGCGGAAGCTTGAGCGCTCCTGCGACAGCTTCTCGGCCAGGATCGGCGTGCTGTACCTGCCGGCCCACGCCTGCAGGGCCCGCACCGCCTCATCGCTGACGCCGCTGGACTCGACCACGTGGTCGCGGATCGCCCGGGCCACCCGCCGACGCATGGCGCCGCCGACGCTGGACGGCTCGACCGAGGTGAGCCGCTTCAGCGCCTCGCGTGGCGCCAGGCCGCGGCCGCCTTGCAGGTTCACCAGGTTCGCCGCCACGTAGTCCGGGTGCGTGCGGTCCTCGGCCGGGTCCGGGTATCCGCGGAACGGGGGGGCGGTCTCTAGCAGCCGGCGGCCGGTTAGGCCCTGGCCGAAGTGCTTGGCGAGTACGGCGCTGAGCAGCGGGTCGGCCAGCAGCCGCTTGACCTCGGCGTCGAGGTCTACGACCAGCGGCCCGATCGGCTCCTGCCCGTCGTACTCTTCGCCGGCCTCCTCGCGGTAGTCGGCCGCGGCCTTGGCCAGCTTCTCCTCGTCCCAGCGGTAGTCGGTGCAGGCCTTCTTGATGGCCCGCACGGCGGCCTCGCACGTAGAGACGCTGTCGATCCGCCGCAGCTGGTCGAGGCACTCCTGGGCGTGGCTGCGCGTCTCGCCCTGCTGCCGGTCGACGTTGGCTTTGAGCTCCTGGAGCTTGGCTTCCTCGCGGGCGAGCTTCGCCTGCTCCGCCTTTTCACGCGCCTCCGCTTGGCGTTGGCGCCGCTGCTCGGCGATTTGGCTCAGCTCGTCCCGGCCGATCTCGATCATGACAATCCGCCGGCCGGGGTCGACCGCCGTCACCGTGCCGACGCCCAGCCCGTCGGCAAACGCCGCTGGGTCGCCGACCGGCGCGCACCGCACGCCGTAGATGGTGTCGATGCGTTTGCCGCTGGCGTACTTCAGGCCGTGCAGGTCGCGTAGCTTGCCCTGCAGCTCCGAGATGTCCTTGGTGTGCTGGGCGACCACGGTCACCTGCAGCTCCCGGGGGTAACGCCGCACCAGGTCGAAGCCGCCCCGCAGCGGGCTGAACGACGCCGCGAACGACACGCCACGCTGCGCACGCGAGAGCTCCATGCGGGCGCCCATGCCGACTCTGTTGTTTGCCGCGATCCGCTTCGACGCCGCCAGGGCCCGCTCGCCTAGCCGTTGCCCCTTCTCCTTGTAGGTTTCGCGGAGCGACTTCAGCTCGGCGTCCAGCGCCTCGAACTTGGCGTCGCTCATCTCGACGAGCAGCGTCTTGGGCTTGCGCTTCGTCCGGCCGCCGAGCTCGCGCTCTAGCTCGTTCATCTTGGTTGCGGCCCGCCGGGCGCTGGCGTCGTCGCTGACGGATTCGACCAGCTCGACGATCTGCGTCACCAGCCGCAGCTCTTTCTCGGCGAGCTTGGTGGCCTCGCGGACGACCGTGCCGGCAGAGACCGGATCGGGCTCACCGGCGGTGGAGGTAAAGTCCGGCACGCCCGCGGCCGGCCCGCCGCACCCGGCCGCGATGATGGCGGCAACGCCAAGCAGGGCCGCGGCGCAATGCGCAGCAACCCGGCGGGCGGGCACGCCGCCGCAGCCTGTTGGATGCCGGTCGCCACGCTGCGGCCGTGGGTAATCGGGCGTCATTGGGCGGGGCTCATCGGTGAACAACACGACGCCGGAGCGGCATTCGCAAAGAGCTGTATGCCACGGCGGCCTGGTAGGTAGACTCCGTCCAAGCCAAGGTAATCGATCACCCCCGGCAAGCAAGGCGACCCGTGAAGCCAATGGCGTCCGCTGTGAGTTCTGCCCCGCACCCGTCAAATCGCTCCCCCTACGGCGAGGCCCCGCCCGGCCTGCCGGCGCCCTGGCGTGTGGCCCTGGCGCCGCACGGCTCGGAGCTTTACCGGCAGGCGGTGGCGTTGCGGGACCGCTGCCTGCGGGCGCCGCTCGGCCTAAAGTTTTCGGCGGAGCAGCTCGCGGAAGAGCGGACGCAGCTGCACTTCGTGCTGATCGAAGAGGGTGCCGCGCCCGAAGCAAGGCCCGAAGCAAGGCCCGAAGCGGTGCCCGAAGCACTGCCCGACGCAACGCCCTATGGCGAGCTCGCCGGCTGCGTGGTGGCGGCGCCGCTCGATGGGGGCCGCTACAAACTCCGCCAGATGGCGATCGACCCCGCCCGGCGTGGCCAGGGCCTTGGGCGGCGGCTGCTGGAGTCGGCGGAACAAGCCCTGGCGGCCCGCGGGGCGAAGCTGCTCACGCTGCACGCGCGGCAGGGGGCCGTCGGCTTCTACGAGCGGTGCGGGTATAACGCCGTCGGCGAGCCGTTCGTCGAGGTCACCCTGCCGCACCAAACCATGCAGAAACGCTTAGCCATGCCCGCTACGCTCACCCCGTTCCACATCGCGATCCAGGTGCACGACCTCAAAGCCGCGCGAGAGTTCTACGGCGGCGTGCTGGGCTGCCCGGAGGGGCGTAGCAGCGACGCCTGGATCGACTTCGACCTGTACGGCCACCAGTTCGTGTGCCACGAGAACCGCGACCTGGCCGTGCAGCAGCACCACAGCGGCGTCGACGGCCACGCCGTGCCGACGCCGCACTACGGCGTGGTGCTCGACATGGAGCGGTGGCAGGCGCTGGCCGACCGGGTGAAGGCGGCCGGCGTGGCGTTCATCGTCGAGCCTTACACGCGCTTCGCGGGCGAGCCGGGCGAGCAGGCCACCATGTTCTTCAGCGACCCCAGCGGCAACGCGCTGGAGTTCAAGGCGTTCCGCGATATTGCGGGGCAGTTGTTTGCGAAGTGATCGGTGTGGGGTGGGAGGTTGGGTGGTTTGCTGGGTGTTAGGCTTTGCCGAACTCGGGGCGGCGGCGGCCTAGTTGGCCCTGCAGCCGCTGCACGATCGCCGAGTGCATCTGGCTGACGCGGCTTTCGGACAAGTCGAGCGTGGCGCCGATCTCCTTCATCGTCAGCTCCTCGTAGTAGTAGAGGATGATGATCAGCCGCTCGTTGCGGTTCAGGCCCTTGGTGACCAGCCGCATCAGGTCGCTCTTCTGCACCCGCTTGGTGGGGTCTTCGCCCTTCTTGTCTTCGAGGATGTCGATCTCGCGGACGTCTTTGTAGCTGTCGGTCTCGTACCACTTCTTGTTCAGGCTGATCAGGCCCACCGCGTTAGCGTCCTGGATCATCTTCTCAAGCTCCGGCACGGTCATCTCGAGCTTGGCGGCCAGCTCGACCTCGGTGGGGGACCGGCCTAGCTTGGTCTCTAGCTCCTTGACCGCCGCGGCCAGCTTGCTGGCCTTGGAGCGGACCAGCCGGGGCACCCAGTCCATGCTGCGGAGCTCGTCGAGCATGGCGCCGCGGATGCGGGGCACGCAGTAGGTCTCAAACTTGACGCCGCGGCTCATGTCGAAGGCGTTGATGGCGTCCATCAGCCCGAAGACGCCGGCCGAGATCAGGTCGTCCAGCTCGACGCCGTCCGGCAGCCGGTTCCAGATCCGCTCGCCGTTGTACTTGACCAGCGGCAGGTAGTTCTCCACCAGGCGGTTGCGCAACGCCTTGTTGCCGGGGTCCGCCTTGTACTGCTCCCAGACGATGGCCATCTCGGCCTGGCGGGCCTCCTTGGCCAGCTGGGCGGCGGTCGGCTGCTGAGCAAGGGGCTGGGGGCCGGGGGCAACCGTCGTTGTGGCCATGCAATCCTCCGTGACGCACGATGTAGGCCGCGTCTTGCGGCCGTGACTGATTCATTCCGCCGCGCCGGCGGCGCCGGCTTGCCGCTACGCGGCGCCGCGTGTGGCTGGCGTGGGTTCGCTAGTGGCTGCTGGCAAGACGCCCGCCTCGGCCAGCTCCTTGCTCAGCTGTACCCGCACCGACTCGTCCACGGTCGCCTGGGCAATCGCGCCGAGCACGCCGCCGACGACGGCCAGCACCACCATGGCCGTCAGGGCCGAGGCGATGGTGGCCTCGACGGCCGCCGCCTCCTTCACGCCCCGCAGCAGCGTGACCACCATGCCGAGGCAGCCCATCGTGCCGGCGAACGCCCGAGCCATTGGCCTGCCCTCCACCGGCAGAAAAGTCGACGCACCCACGCCATCTTAACGCCCGTGGGCGTGCCGACGGCAACGGTAGAGGTATCGGATGCGAGGAGGGCATCACTTGAGCGGCCCCAGGTTTTTTTCTGGAGCGGCCGGCTTGGCGGCGGGCCAACGCGACCCGCCTGCCACGCTTGCCGGGTCGGCGTTGTTGCCGGTGGCCTCGCGTTCGATGAGCCGCCGGAGCGCTTCGGCGCTGGAGAGCTCATCGGCCGTCGCCAACGCGCGGACGCGTCGCAGCAGGGCGTGGGCGACCGCTGGGTCGATGTCGGCGTCCAGCAGCGTTGCGAAGGCGTCGAACAACGCCGTCGGCGGGTGGCGCGACGCGTGCGCGATCGGATTGGGCTCCTGCCCCGCCCGGTCCACTCGGCGCAGGCGGTCCTGCTCAGCAAGGTCCGCGCCGGCCGACGCGTTGTGGGCGTTCCGCCGATACGCCTCGCGGTGGCTCAAGCCTGCCGCCAAGCCCGGCATAAGCGGTGGCGATGCAGATGGTCTCTCGCCGCCGCCCTGTGTTGGCGGGCGCTCTTGTGCGTACAGCGGCCCTGCGTCTGCCTCCGCCGCCGGCGCCCGCACCGTCGCGGCGACTTCGACCTGCGAAGCGCCGCGGAGCCGCTCCAACAGCCCAAGCGGCTGGCGGCGGGTGTGCAGCACCTCGGCGGAGGGGCCCAGCTCTTGCCGCACCAGGCGGAGCGCCCCTTGGATCGTCTTCGCGCGGTAGGTCTTCACCGTGCAGAGCGGCTCCGGCGCCGCGCCAGCCGCGGCGGAGTCGGCCGGCGCCCGCTCCGGGCCTTCGTGCGTCGCCGCCGAGAGGTTGTGTTCTGTTGTCGCTGCTGGCATCGGCTCGCGTGCTCTAGGCGGTCACGATCCCGTGGGTGACCACTTTCGTGTCGCGGGTGATCTCGTTGAAGCTCAGCACCACGACCTGCGGCAGGTGGTTCTCGATCATCTGCTTCAGCGCCGGGCGGATTTGCGGGCTCACCACGGCGATGGGCGTGTGCCCCAGGGCGGTGAGCTTTTCGGCCTCCGCGCGGAGCCGGTCGCACAGCAGCTCGATCGCTTGCGGTGGCATGCGGATAAACAGCCCGCGGTCGGTGTGCTCAAAGCCGCCGCGGATCTGGTCCTCTAGCGCCGGGTCGAACGCCACGGCGTTCAGCTGGTTCTCGCGGTCGCGGTAGCGGGTGCAGATCTGCCGGGCCAGGCGGTGGCGGACAAACTCGGCCAGCAGCACCGGGTCTTTCGTCCGCGCGCCGTGGTCGCCTAGCGTTTCGAGGATGGTGGCCAGCTGCCGGATCGAGACCTGCTCGCGCAGCAACTGCTGCAGCACGCTCTGCACCTCGGCCAGCGACATGGTGTCGGGCACCAGCTCCTCGACCACCGCCGGCGAGGTCGCCTTGAGCTCGTCGACCAGGTGCTTGGTGGCGTCCCGCGTCAGCACCTCGTCGGCGTGCTTGCGGCAGACCTCGGTCAGGTGCGTGGCGAGCACGGCGCCCGCTTCAACAACGGTGTAGCCCAGCATCTCGGCCTCGTCCTGCCGGCCGGGGATGATCCACTTGGCGTCGGCGCCGAAGGCGGGGTCCTTCGTGGCGATGCCGTCCACCTGGCCGGTCGTCGCCCCCGAGTCGATGGCCAGCATGTGGCCCGGCTGGGCCTCTCCCAGGGCGACCGGCATGTCCGAGATCTTGATCTGGTACTGGTTGGGCTCCAGCCGCATGTTGTCGCGGATGCGGACCTTGGGCATCAGGATGCCTACCTCCGCGGCGATGTTCTGCCGTACACGCTGCACGCGCTCCAGCAGGTCGCCCCCGCGGTTGGGGTCGGCCAAGCGGATGAGGCCGACGCCCAGCTCGATCTCCATGGGGTCGACCGCCAAGAAGTCTTCGATGCGTTCTTCCGGCGGGGGCTGGTTCTCTGGCTTCGCCTGGTCGGCCTCGGCGGCCGCCTCCGTTGCCTCTTTCTTCGAGAGCACACGCGACAGCACCAGGCACGCGCCGCCCAGCGTCAGGAGCGGCGTCCGCGGCAGGCTGGTGAACACCAACGCCGCGAGGAACGCGCCCGTGACCGCCAGCGCCTGCGGCCGCGAGAAGAGCTGCGTCAAGAACTGCTGCGGCAGGTTGGTGCGCTGCGTGCTCCGCGTGGTCAGCAGGCCGGCGGCGAGCGACACCAAGAACGCCGGCACCTGGCTCACCAGGCCGTCGCCGATGGTCAGGCGGGTGAACAGCGAGCCCGCCTCGGACAGGCTCATGTTGTATTCGATCATGCCGATGATCAGCCCGCCGACGATGTTGATCACCGTGATGACGATGCCGGCGATGGCGTCGCCGCGCACGAACTTGCTGGCGCCGTCCATGGCGCCGTAGAAGTCGGCCTGCTGCGTGATCTCTTCGCGGCGCTGCTGCGCCTGCTTCTCGTCGATGATGCCGGCGTTCAGGTCGGCGTCGATCGCCATCTGCTTGCCGGGCATGCCGTCCAGGGCGAAGCGGGCGGCCACCTCGCTGATGCGTGTGGCGCCCTTGGTGATCACCACAAACTGGATCACCACGATGATCACAAAGATGATCACGCCGACCACGATCTTGCCGTCGCCGGCCACGAAGTCCGCAAACGCGGTGATGACGCCGCCGGCCGCCTCGAGCTGGTCCGTGGCGGCGCGTGGGAGGATCAGCCGCGTCGTCGCCACGTTCAGCACCAGGCGGGCCAGCGTGCTGGCCAGCAGGATCGACGGGAAGATGCTGAAGTCCAGCGGCGCGCGGACGTAGATGGTGGTCAGCAGGACGATCACCGCCACGGCGATGTTGCCCGCCAGCAGCAGGTCCATCAGCGCGGGCGGCAGCGGCACCAAGATCACCAGCACGCTGGCGATGATGGCCACGGGCAAGATGAGGTCCTGCGCGCGGGTAAGCCACGCCGGCGCCCCCGCGTTTGAACCGTCCGCCATGCCGGGCCCCGTCCGAAAAGAAGTCGTCCACAAACCGCGCCGCTCCGCCCGACGGTTGCCGTTGGCGGCAAGCCTGATGCGTCGGCGGGGCGGGACCGTATCGGAAGCCCGCGGGCCTGTCGAGAGCGTCGGCGGAGCGAAAAAACCCGCCCTGTCAAGCGCTTGCCCGGCCCGCGGCCCAGCGGGATACTCGCACGCGAGACGGCCGCACTGCCAACACCTGCCGGCGGCCGCTGCGAGCCACGAACGAGGCCACAAGCGATGGGGGACAAGCCGTGATGAAGCGCGCAAAGATCACGATCATCGGCGCCGGCAACGTGGGCGCCACCACCGCCCACTGGTGCGCCGCGGGCGAGCTGGGCGACATCGTCCTGCTAGACATCCCGGGCGAGCTGGGCGACATGCCCAAGGGCAAGGCCCTGGACCTGATGGAGTCTTCGCCCATCTTCGGCTTCGACTCGAACATCGTCGGCACGAACGACTACGCCGACACCGCCGGCAGCGACGTCGTGGTGATCACCGCCGGCATCCCCCGCAAGCCGGGCATGAGCCGCGACGACCTGCTAGCGACCAACGCCAAGATCATGGGCTCGGTCAGCGAGCAGGTCAAAGCCACCAGCCCCGACGCCGTGGTGATCGTCGTCAGCAACCCGCTGGACGCCATGGTGCAGCGCTGCCAGCAGGTGACCGGCTTCCCCGCCGCCCGCGTCATCGGCCAGGCGGGCGTGCTGGACACGGCACGCTACCGCACGTTCCTGGCGATGGAGCTAGGCGTGAGCGTCGAGGACGTCTCCGCCCTGCTGATGGGCGGGCACGGCGACACCATGGTGCCGCTGGCCAGCTGCACCAGCATCGGCGGCATCCCGGTCTCGCAGCTCATCGCGCCCGAACGGCTGGAGGAGAT
>JBCCQL010000047.1:0-12539 GCA_039024355.1 Planctomycetota bacterium | reverse complement strand
CGCCGCCGGCGCGGATCGCCGCGCCGGTGTGCATAAATTGCTGACCGGCGCCGGCGGCCCGCGCACTGTACGCCGCCGAGTCCGCCCGCGCCAGCAGGCTCTTCGGCGTGTCGGCGGGCATCGACTCGGCCAGGCCGCAGCTGATGGACTCGCCCAGCTTCTGCTCGATCGTCTTCCGCAGGCGAGTACCGAACACGGCGGCGCCGCCCATCGCCGTCGAAGGCAGCACCACTACAAAGTCGTCCACCCCGTAGCGGGCGGCGAAGTCGTCGCCCCGCAGGGCGAGCGCTAGATGCTGGCCCAGCCGCTGCACACGCTTGTCTCGATCCGCCCGCTCGCCCGCCTGATCGTCCAGGCTGACCACCACCACGGCCAGGTCGTCGCCGCCGCTGTGCCGGGCCTTGAGCAGCGTCTCCAGGTGCTCTTCCAGCGATCGGCCGTTGGCCAGCCCGGTCAGCGGGTCGGTCCGCCCGCCGGTGAAGTTCGCCAGCGACTGCGACTGCTGCCGGATCTTGTCGTACGCGGTCGATAGCTGGCTCACCAGCTCCAGCGTCGGGGCGACCATCGCCTCGGCCTCGTCGCGGAGGTCCGCCCAGCTCTCCGGGCCGGGCCTGCCCTCCGCCCGGCGGAGCTGGGCCTTGAACCGCTCTACCTGGTTGCGGTGCCGGGCCAGGTCTTGCCGCAGGTGGTCGGCGATCTGCTCCAGCTGCCTGGCGATGCGTGTGGCGCGCTGCACCTCGTCGCTGCCGATTGCAGGGGCGTCGCTGGGGGAGCGATGCTGCGAGCGGCCGAACAGGTAGCCCAGCAACGCCACGGCCGACAACGCGAACGCGCCGGACACGCCGATCTTCCAGCCGAGGAGTGCGAGGGGGGCGAGCACGGTTCAGGCTTCTTCGTGAGGCGGGGTACGCCGGGAGGCGCCGATGTTGTTCCGGCGACGGGTTCAGAAATTGCTGCGCGAGCCGTAGCCGCGCATGCAGAAGAAGCCCGCCGCGCACGCCACGGCCAGCACCACCACCCACTCCTCGCGGTTGAGGGCGGCGAACCAACGCCAGCTGCCGCCGAGCGCGGCGGCCCACTTCTCGCTCACGTACTGGATTGCGGCGTCCACGCGGGGCTCCGGGTAGGCGGGTATGGGCAACGCACGGGCTGTGGCAGCGGGCGCTTAGGACCAACGCACAAAACCGAAAGTCGGGGCAGGCGATCGGCGTTGCACGGCCGATTCCGCAGGCGTCGCCGCAAAAGACCGAGGTTTTGTCCGCACGCTCTTAAGCGTAGGCCATACCGGGTGGCGTGCGTCGGCGGCACGCGGGCGCCGGCCCCACGCGGGGCGGCGCATCTGCTACCATCGAACCAGCTGGCGCTCATCCGCCGCCGGCCGCCGCGTTTCTGCGACCCCGTCACCACCTAGCCCGGCCGCCGACCGCCGCCGGGGGAACGATGAAGCCCGCCAACGCCGCCGCCATTGCGATGGCCATGCTCCTTGTCTCTGGGCCGTGGGGTCCGGCCGGCGCCGCCGACCGGCCCAACATCTTGTGGCTGAGCACCGAGGACATCTCGTGCCAGCTCGGATGCTACGGCGACCCCATGGCCAAGACACCGACGCTGGACGGGCTGGCGGCCCAGGGCGTCCGCTACGACAACGCCTGCACGCACGCGCCGGTCTGCTCGGTGGTGCGCAGCGGCGTGATCACCGGCGTCTACCCGGTATCGCTGGGCACGCACCACCACCGCTCGCAGGCGAAGCTGCCGCCGGAGGTCCGCTGCTTCACCGCCTACCTCCGCGACGCCGGCTACTACTGCACCAACAACTCGAAAGAAGACTACAACTTCCGCCCCCCGCGGGACGCCTGGGACGAGTCGTCCGGCGCCGCCCATTGGCGGAACCGGGCCGACGCCCGGCAGCCGTTCTTCGCCGTCTTCAACTACGCCGGCACCCACGAGAGCCGCTTCCGCGGCGACCGCAAGCTGTACGAACGGACCGTCGCCGGGCTCGACCCCGAGGACCTGGCCGACGCCGCGGCCATCGTGCCGCCGCCCTACCACCCCGACACGCCGGCCGTCCGCCAGACCTGGGCCGAGTACTACAACACGATCGCCGCCCTAGACGACTGGGTGGCCGACCACCTGCGGCAGCTCGACGAAGCCGGCCTGGCGGAGGAGACCATCGTCGTCTTCTGGAGCGACCACGGCATGAGCCTGCCGCGCGGCAAGCGGTGGCTGTACGACTCGGGGGTGAAGATCCCGCTGATCGTCCGCGTGCCAGAGAAGTACAAGCGGCTGGCGGCGCCGGCGGGCGAAGGCGGCGTGGCGGCGGAGCTGGTCTCTTCGATCGACTTCGCCCCTACCATGCTGAACCTGGCGGGGCTGCCCATCCCCAGCTACATGCAGGGCCGGCCGTTCCTGGGCCCCAGCCGCCCGCCGGAGCGCAGCCACACCTACCTGCACCGCGACCGCATCGACGAGCGGTACGACATCCTGCGGGGCGTCCGCACCAAGCGGTTCAAGTACATCCGCAACTTCATGCCGTGGCGGCCCTACACCCAGTGGATGTCCTACGGCGAGGCCAGCCCCATCATGCAGGCGTGGCGCGAACACGCCAGCGGCGGCGACCCGACGCCCGAGCAGGCGGCGTTCTTCGCCCGGACCAAGCCGGCCGAGGAGCTGTACGACCTGCAGAACGACCCGCACGAGACCAACAACCTGGCCGAGAACAAGAGCTACGAGCCGGTGCGGAAGGACCTCGCCGCCTGGCTGCAGGCGTGGATGCAGCACACCAAGGACCTTGGCCTCGTGCCCGAGAGCTACCTGGCGGAGCCCACGAACGAGGGGGTGCTGCGTTACGAGCGGTTCCGCCGCATCGGCGGGGACACGGAGTACCAGCTGCTGCTCAACTCGGCGTTGGCGAGCACGCAGCCCGGTGTTTCGGACGAGGCAGGGCTGAATGCTGTGTTTGCCGTCTACCTCGCGATGCAGACGCCGGCAGACGTGCCGGCAAGCACGCTCTGGTCGGTGTCGGAAGGGCACCGCATGCCGGCGCCGGCGGGCGGGGCGGGACGGCGTGGCGTCGAGATCGATCTGACGCTGCGTGGCCGCGTTTTCCAGACGCCCACCCTGGGCATCGCTGTCGCAGAGCTGTTGCTGGCGAGTGCGGCGAAAGCCGAGGCAGCACCCGAGTCGGCCGAGCCGGTGATCCAAGGGCTCGCCAGCCTGCTTTCGACCAAGGCGGACGTGCACGACCGCCTGCAAGCCGCGAACGCGCTGGACGTCCTTCCGGACCTGGCGCCGTTCGCCGAGCAGCTGCGGCCGGCGATATACGACGCCCGCCGAGCCCTGAAGCGGCGGGCGGAAAAAGGCTCGGCGGCTCGGAACCTGCGACTGTGCCTCGATAGGCTCGAGCAGCGGCTAGACGAAAGCGGCGGCGGCCCGGAGTAGGCGGTGCGGGCGACCAACGGCTACTCCGCAACGGCTACTCCGCGCTGCCTGCCTCTTGCCGCTCTTCAAAGTTGAGCGCGGCCGAGTTCATGCAGTACCGCTGGCCGGTGGGCTGGGGCCCATCGCCGAAGACGTGGCCCAGGTGGGCGTCGCAGCGGGCGCAGCGGATCTCGGTACGCGTGACAAACAGCTTGCGGTCTTTGTGCTCGGTCACGTGGTCGAGCTTCACCGGCGCCCAGAAGCTGGGCCACCCGGTGCCGGACTTGTACTTCGTGCCCGAGTCAAACAGCGATAGCCCGCAGCAGACGCACCGGTACACGCCGTCGCGCTTGTTGTCCCAGTAGGCGTTCTTAAACGGGCGTTCGGTGCCGTCCTTCTGCGTGACGTAGTACTGCTCTTTGGTGAGGCGGCTCTTCCAGTCGACTTTGGACCAGTCGGTCTCGTCGGCTTCGGCCGCCGCGGCTTCGGCGGCCTTTGCTTCGTCGTTACGCGTCGGCTCGGCGGCAGGCGGCTCTGCCTTGGGCTCGGCGCCCTTCAGCCGGTCGCCGAACACCTTGCGGAACTTGTCGAGCTTCGGCCCGATCACGACCTGACAGTACCGATCTGCCTTGTTCTGGGCGTAGTAGTCTTGGTGGTATGCCTCGGCGGGGTAAAAGGCCTCGTAGGCGGTGATCTCTGTGACGATCGGCCGGTCGAACGCCCCGGCGGCGTCCAGCTTCGCCTTGTACTCCTCGGCTAGCTTCTGCTGCTCCTCGCTGTGGAAGAACACCACCGAGCGGTACTGCGGCCCGCGGTCGGCGCCCTGCTGGTTGAGCGTGGTGGGGTCGTGCGTCTTCCAGAACACCTCGAGCAGCGTGGCGTAGTCGATCACCTGCGGGTCGTACTTGACCTGCACCACCTCGGCGTGCTTGGTGCCGCCGTATTTGACGATGTCGTAGTTGGCGTCCGAGGCGTCGCCGCCGCTGTAGCCGGACGTCACCGACGCGACGCCCGCCAGCTCGCTAAACACGGCCTCGGTGCACCAGAAGCAGCCGGAGCCAAACGTCGCCGCGGCCAGGCCCGGCCGGTCCGGCTGGTCGGCCGTGGCTGCGGATGCGTCGGCTTCGGTGGTCGTCGGTTCGGCGTAGCTCATCAGGTTTTGTGCTCCAATCAAGGCGACCGCTGCAAGCACAGCGGCGGCCGGTAGCAAGGCTTTCGCGGGCATTTGAATCGCCTCGTGGGTGGTGGCAGAAGTGGCCGCGTGGGTTGGGTGAGGCGCCGGGCGTCGGCGTGCGAGCGTCTTCGTTACGCAAGTGTTTTGGATGCAGTTTTGGCCGCTCTGTAGCCGGCCTGCTGCATTGTATGACGCTTCACCCCCGATGGCGACGCCGCGCGGCCCGTGCCGGTTTTTACGCCCGGAGCCTCGCTAGCGACAGGAAATCGATCGGCAAACGGCTTGCGCCGGTGGTGGCGAGGTCCGCCAACGCCTCGCCCAGCACCGGGGCGAACTTGAACCCGTGCCCCGACAGCCCAGCGGCGAACGACACGCGCGGCTCGCCCGGCAGGCGATCGAGCACAAAGTGCCCGTCGGGGCTCATCGTGTAGTAGCAGGCCGAGTGGCGCCGCACCGCAGGCTGCGGCGCCGGGCCCAGCCGCGCAGCAAGGCCCACCCGCGGCACATGCTCGGCCAGGAAGTGGCGGACGGCGTGCTCCTCGGCCGGGTCGACGGTGCGGTCGATCGCCTCGGGCCGGTCCAGCACGGCGCCGCCGGCGTGGTCGCCCACCTTCATGCCCCAATCGCCGACGGGCGGGAAGCCGTAGAACACGCCGGTCGGCAGCTCAAACAGGTAGGGCGGCAGCCGCGGGGCGTCGGGGCCCGGGGGCGGGTCGAACCAGAAGACCGACTTGCGGCGGATCGTCAGCGGCACGCCGGCCGCTTGCAGCAGCGGGCCCGACCACGCGCCCGCCGTGACGATCAGCCGCTCGCACGCAAACTCACCGGCAGAGGTCTGCACGCGCTGGGCGCCGCCGTCCGGCGCCCAGCCGTGGGCGGTCACACCGGTCATCAGCTCGGCGCCGAGCCCGATCGCGGCGTCCAGGCACGCTTGGACGCACGCCTCGACATGGAGGTAACCGCCGGTGGGCTCGAACACGCCCGCGTGGCCCTCGCTCACGCGGAGCAGCGGCCACCGCTCCCGGACTTCTCTTGCTTCGACGCGTTCCACGGGAATCGCGTGCGTGCGGGCCGACTGCAGCACGCCGGAAACTATGCCGCCGTCGGCCGGGCCAACCTGCAAGACGCCGGAGCGGACGAGCAGCGGCGCCTCGCTGGCGGACGCGAGCTCGCCCCACAAGCGGTAGGCCTCGAGCAGCAGCGGCACGTAGTCCGGGTGCTCGAAGTACGCCTGGCGGATGATCCGCGTCTGCCCGTGCGAGCTGCCCAGCCCGTGCGGCGGTGTGTGGCGATCAATGCCCAGCACCCGCAGGCCCCGCGCAGCAAGCCGCCACATCGCGGCGCTGCCAACGCCGCCGGCGCCGAGCACGATGGCGTCGTAGTTCGGACGGCTCATGCCGAGAGTCTAGCCGCCCGGGCCCGGGGGGACGAAGCCTTCCTCCGCGGCGTGGTCACCGGCCCGACTCGACGATCTCGAAGTCGATCGCCGCGCGGCCTATCTTGTTGCCCAGCTGGTCGGTCAGCGTCAGCTCCAGCTGGTACTCGCCCGGGTAGACACGCTCGGGCAACGCGATGCCGTACTGGATGTGGAAGTCGTGGCGCCGGCTCAGGCACTCGTCTTCCACGGCGGCAAATTCCCCGCTGTCGACGCGGTTGCCGCTGGCGTCCAGCACCTCGAAGCTGGTGCCGATGACGGTCTGGAAGCCGTCCTTGGTCTCTTCGCTCCGGAAGTTCTGCACCTCGACGTACACGGTCACCTGCTCGCCGGGCGTGAACTTCCGCGAGCCACGCGGCTTGTACGACCCGAATGCGTAGACCTCGTCGCAGAACGTCAGGTTCCGCACCGCCAGGCTGCTGACCTGCTGCAGCTTGTCGGTGGCCATGCCCACGTGCAGGGCGGCGGCCGCCGCCCGCCGGTTGAGCTCCGGCTGCGACTCGGCGTCTAGCATGGTGGCCAGGCCGAACAGCTGCTTCGACCAGAAGTCTTGCTCGCTGACCGAAAGGCCCGGGATTGGCGCCACCGCGTCGTCGAGCCGCCCGTCCACCAGCGTGAGCATCCGCAGCCGGGCGTGCAGGTACGCCTCGTCCACGGTGTGCGGCTCGGCCGGGGCCGAGGCGCGCAGCGCGGCGATCGACTTCTTCAGGTAGCCACGCCAGTCGAGTTCCTCGCTGGGATGCTCGCCCGCTGGCGTTGCCGGCGGTGGGCCGCTTGTGGGCATGGCGGCGCTAGCGGTGGTTACCGCCGTGGTGTCCGCGGCGCGAACGAACGCCGCCATCTTCGCGGCGTTGTCCTGCCGCGGCGCATTGTCGCCGATGGGTGGGGCCGCGAAGTGCATCGCCGGGCGGGCGCCAAGGTCTGCCGTGGCCGCGGCCTGGGCTGCCGCCGGCAGACCCGCCGAACGCAGGGAACCCTGCTGCCGCGCAGGTGGCACGCTTGTTGTCGGCCGGACGCCGGCGCCCGGTGCTTCGCCCCACGCGGGCGTGGCGCGGCCGCCCGTTGGCTGCGCCAGCGGGGGCGACGCCTGGGGAGGATTGCCAGCGGGGTACGCCGCGGGATAGCTCGCGGGATAGCTCGACGGGCTACGCGTGCCGCTGCCGGCTGCGGCGGAAGCGAGCATGGTCTGCGGCGCCGACTCGCGGAGCTGGGCCGCGTAGGCCATGTCCGAGCGGAACCGCCGGGCGATCAGCTCGAAGTGCCCCGGCTCGGCCGCCTGCAGCTGGCTGAGCAGCGCGGCGTGCGCCGCCGGGTTTTCGTCGCGTAGCCGAGTCAGCTCGGGCATGACGGCGGCCCACGCCTCGTCAAAGGTCGGCTCGGGCAGCGGGCCGCGTCGGGCGATCGGGGCAGCCGGCCCGCCACTCGGTCCGCCGCGATCGAACCGCTCCTCGGCGGGTCCGTCCAAAGGCGGCGGCGCGAAGGACGCCCGCGAGACCGGCGGCGCCGAAGCCGCGGACCGCCCCGCCTCGCGACGCGCTAGGTGCTCCTGCGACGGCAACACATCCGCCGCGGTCGTCTTGCCGCTGGCCACGCCGTACACCGAGCCAAGCTGCGACTGGCAGCCCGCCACGCACACCAGAGACGCGGCGATCGCCCAGGCGGTTTGCTGTGTCATCGGCACGCAGGCTCCTCGGTGCGGGTTGGCAGCGGCCGGCAAGGGCGGCCATGCCAAACAAGACTTGCACCCACGCGGCAGCGGGCGCAGCGGCGGAGCGTAGAAAATGCCGCGCGGGGCCACAAGTTCAGCTGCCGGCATCTACCGCGTAGCCGGACGCGTGGCCGCCCGGCGGGGGTCGGCCGCCTTCGACAAGCGGGCGATCAGACGCTCCAGCTCGATCCGGGCCCGGGCAGGCGTGCTGTTGTGCCCCTTCATCGCCAGGTCCGCCTCGAGCAGCCACCGGTCGATGCATGCTGCACGGCCGCGGCCGATCTGCTTGAGCTGCCGCTCGGCGTCGCCGAGCTTGAACTTGATGACGCCGGCCTGCTCGATCGCTTGCCGCAGCGAGCCGCGGCGGCCGGCGGCCTCCGCCTGGGCGACCAGGCACGCCGCCGCCGAGAAGCGGCGCAGCGTCGAGCCGACCTGCGCCAACAGGCCGATCGGCTGCTCGCCGGCCAGCAGCAGCCGGTCGAGCTGGCCGAGCGCGCCGGCCGCGTCGCCGTCGGCCATGGCGTCGATCATGTCCCACGTCTTGCGGGTACGCCAACCGCCGACGTGCTGCTGAACCAGCGGGGCGTCGATCACGCCGGCCGTGGCGGCTTGCCGATTTTCTGCCCCGGCTACGCTAGGTTTTTCCGTGACTGCCAGCAGCGCAAGCTTCGCCACCTCTTGATCGAGCACGCCCAGGCTGAGCGGCAACAGTTCGAGCAGCGTCTCGGCGGCGGCGGGCTCGAGCTTGGCGCCGTGCGGGTGGCGGGCCCGGGCCACGAGCCACTGCTTGGTTTGCCGCTTGTAGGCGGCGAGCTCGGCGCCGCGGTCGGGCGCCTGGCACTTGATCGCCAGCCCGCCGGCCGACGCCGCCGCCTTGGCCAGCCGCGTCGAGCCGTTCCAGCTCTTCACGTCCAGCACCAGCGTGGCGCCCGCGGGCGGCTTCTCGACGAAAGCCTCGAGCTGCTGCCGGTGCGCGGTGACAAACGTGTCCGCATCCTCCACCAACGCCGCCCGGGCGCCGCCGCCGAACAGCGACACCGCCGTCAACGCGTCGCGCACGTCCCGCCAGTCCGCCTCGCGGCCCACAAACACGCTCCACGCCAGGTCGGCGTCGCCTTCGCCAACCAGCGCTCCGCGCAGGGCCAGCAGCACCTCGCGCTTCAGGAACGCCTCGTCGCCGCTCACGACGCACAGCGGCCCGCAGTCGGCGTCGCCGGTGGGCCCACTCTGCCGGGCGAGCAAGAAGTTTAGCCCGCTGTCTGCTTTCGCCATCGCGTCGCCGCTCTGCAAGGGGTGGGCGCCGTGCGCGGATGGACGCCGACCGGCGTTCGACCGACAAGCCGAAGCGCTTATAGGCGTCGCGGAGAGCTTACCAGCTAGACCGCTGGCGATGCGATGGTTCCCACAGACCCGCCGGCGAGCTGACACTAGCCGGCCCCGCGGAGCCGGCCACTCGGCTGCGAGAAGCGGACCGTCACCGGCCGGGCGGTCTGGTCTGTGGTGACGTTGCCGGCCCGGTCGCGTGCTTCGAGGCGGATGTACAGCGTGCGTGGCACGTGCCGCTGCAGGCGCCAAGCGTAACGTCCCCCGCCGGCGCGGCCCTCGCCGCGGCCCGCCTCACCCACGCCCAGGCCCGAGGCAAACGTCTGCCACGGCCCGCTGGGGCGGTCGCTGTAGGCCAGCGTCACGGGGCCCGGGCCGAGGTTGGCGTCGTCAACACGCCAGGTGATGTTCAGGTGGTCGCCGAAGAAGCCTTCGCCCTGCATGACCGACGTGATCTCGGCGGCCGGCGGGCTGGTGTCGACGTCGACCAGCAGCTCGGGCGCCACGCCCGACGCAGGCGGATCCACCGGCAAGCCGCCAACGCCCTGCACCAAGATGCGGAAGCCGTAGCGGCCCTCCTCGGAGACGGTCAGCTGGACGGGGCTCTGTTTATCGGCGTCGTCGGCGTACAGCCGCCACGTCCCGCCGCCGTCGCGTGTGCCCCACACCTGCACCTTGGACACACCCCACCGGCCGGCGGACTCGAGGTCGTACTGCAGGGCGAACCGCCGATCGCCCACAACCAACGGCTGACCGGCGCCCTCGGCGGGAGCCGCCCCGCCGACCGAATCGCTGACCGCGCGGAAGGGCGAACCAGCAGCGGAACGTGCCCGCGGCGTAGCCGGATCAGCGACCGCGTCGCGTGGCGACCAAGCCTCAGGCCGGGCCGGCGCAAACGGCGCGGCGGCAATCCTGTCCGCCGGCCACGGCTGCGGCTCGGCCGTGGTGGCTGATCGCTCGGCAAGGCCCGGCACGGGTGGTGGCGCCGCAGACGCGTCAGCGGCGTTCGCCGGGAACAAGAACGGCGAGGACTTCAGAAACGGGTCGGTGCTTTCCGGGCCAGAAGCGGCGCCACGCCCGGCGGGAATGGCTTGGTACTCCGGACCGGCAGGGCGAGCGGAGCTCGCGACGCCCGGCGCGGCCGGGCGGTTGATCGCTAGGCCCGGCCCGCTGGGCGTCGCCGCGGGTGTGTCGGAAGCGTCGATCACGGTGAACGCGCCGGCCGGGTTCCGCGCGAGGTCTTGCACCGCAAGCCGCACGCTTACACGCCGCACTCCCGGCGGCGCCTGCCATGTGCCGCGGAGGCTGAACGCTCCGTCGACGCCCGTCGGCGCCAGGTAGCTGTCGATCTTCGCCCAGTCGTCGAGGCCGGCGTGCCGGACCGCCAGCGTTACGGTGGAGGGGTCGAGGTTGGCGTCGCTCACGCTGCACGCAACCGCGAGCGTGCCGGCCGAATCGAGCCGCCCCACCAGCCCGTTCAGCCGAGGGATCGCCGTGTCGACTACCACACGTAGCCCGGGCTCGAAGCCGCCCGCTGGCCACAGCCGACCGGTGTTGTCGAGCGTCCGCACGGCGAACCAGTACTCGCCGTCTTGCTGGGCCCGGTAAAGAAACGAGCGGACGCTCGGCCGGGCACGCATCACTTCCGACCAGTTGCCGCCGCGATCGGTTGAGCGGTAGAGGATGACACGCCCCGCGGAGTCTTCGTCCGTGGCGGCCGACCAGCGGTACGGAATGACAAAGACGTCTTGCCCCCAGTAAACGGCCGCCGGCATGGTTTTCACCGGCACGGTTCTAGCCGGCATGGCGCCCCGCTGCAGCGGGCGGGCGTTGCCCGTTGCGCCCGCGGGTGGCGCCGGCGCTCGCACGGCGGCGCCGGCGTTGGCCCAGGCGTCGCCGCGTGGCTGCCCGCATGCTGCCGCGGTCAACGCGAGCGGCAGCAGCAGCGACAGACAGAGCGGCAGTGTTGGGCGGGGGGCCACGCGGGATGGGCCTGGGCGGTTCGAGGCGGTTGTTTGTCCGGGCCGCGGCGCCGGGCGGGCACGCCGCGCGCAGCGGCCGCTAGTCTTCTGGCATCGGTAAACCCGCGGCGCCCGCTTGATTGCACCTCCGGCCAGCGTTGCAGCTTGATGCGGTAAGCGGGGCAGCCGCCGTCGACGCCGCCGGTTGGACCGGCGGGGCGCTTTGGTGGACTCGCCCCGCGCGGACGGACATAATGCCGGCGCCGCGGGGGCGGCCTGCGGTGCTGCGAGCGGCCGGCGGAGTTGGGAGCAGTGAGGGGCAAAGGACGGTGGGCTGCTATGGCGGTCGTCGCGAAGACTTCGATTCTGCTGCCGGCGTTGTGGTTGGCGTCTGCGATCGCCGTAGGGGCGGCCGTCATCTGGTTCGTGACAAGGTTGCGCGGTGGCGCCGCCGAGGACACCCGCGAGGCCCACAACTCGCTGGCGAAGTTCCGGGAACTGCACGCCCGGGGTGGGCTGAGCGATGACGAATACCGAACAATCAAAACGCAGCTAGCAGCCAAGCTCGACCAAGAGCTGGGCGACCCGCCGGCGGGCGAAGGCCCGTGAGCCGGCGGCGTGTGCAAGCGGAACGATTTCGTTTTGAAGAAGCTACAACGGAGGGTTGCGCGACAGCGGGTCCCACTGGCAAACCGGGTGGATAAGCCGGTTGTAGAGTTGGGCGTGCAGCGGCTGCTGCGGGAGGACGGAGCAGCCGATGAACGAACCTCGCAGGCGTTGCGTAACAGGACGCGAACACTGCTCGAAGAGAGCGTGGACAAGGAAGCCCCGCCCGGCGTGGATTCGCGTTCCCGGCAAACGGAGTTTTGGGCCAGCGGCGTCGACCGGCGGACTCAACTACTGAGGCCCGCCCCGCGACCGCCCAGGACGCACGGCCGAGAGCGTCGAGCATCGAGCGGCACCACAGGATGCACCAAGCGTTGACCGGCCGGCGGCCCCGCCGCCCGCCCGCGTCACCGCCGCACGGGGAAAAGGAGTTGTCTATGCCATCGGGCAAAGAGCTCGGCGCCACGCGCCGGGGCGGCACGTCGAAGAAGAACGCGTTCTGTTCCTTCTGCCGCAAGAGCTACCGCGACGTCGGGCCGCTGGTCGAGGGCCCGGGCGACGTCTACATCTGCGGCGAGTGCATCGAGCTCTGCCAGTCGATCCTGGACCAGGAGCGGAAGCGTCGCGGCTCGAGCAAGTCGCTCTTCAGCAAGGTGCCGGCGCCGCGCGAGATCGTCGCCGAGCTGGACAACTACGTCATCGGCCAGGACGCGGCCAAGCGGGTGCTGGCCGTCGCCGTGCACAGCCACTACAAGCGGCTGATCGCCGCCGAGGACGAGGGCGACGTCGAGATCGACAAGTCGAACATCTTGCTCGTGGGCCCCACCGGCTGCGGCAAGACCCTGCTGGCCAAGACCCTGGCGCGGACGCTCAACGTCCCCTTCGCCATCGGCGACGCCACGACCCTGACCGAGGCGG
>JBCCQL010000046.1:0-12562 GCA_039024355.1 Planctomycetota bacterium | reverse complement strand
TCGGCTGCCGCGGCCGGCGACCTCCCGCCCGTCATGCCGGCGGGCCTGGCGGACTACCTGGGACGCGGCGGCGTGCAGCCAGCGGCCTACGTCCCCGCCACGGCGAAGCCCAGCCCCAAGCCCAGGCGCCGACCGGCGACGGCCCACCGCCTGCCGGCCGTCGATTGACCGCGTGCACCAGCGGTCCGCAGCGGCTAGGCCGGAAGGCCGCCGACGCACAGGCCCCACACGCCGCACAGCCGTTCCAAAACAAACGCAGCTCACAACGCACACAGCCCGCCCCGGCCAAGGGGCGGGCTGTGTGCGTTTGGCGGGCGCCCCGGGGCGGGCGTTTGACGGGCCCGCCGGGGTTGCTTGACCGTGTCAAGGCGTGAGCCTACCGTTGAGTTGGCGGGCGTTAGCGGCCCCGCATGCCGCATGGCTGCGGCAGGCCTCGCGGCCTGCCACCTGTTTTCCTGCCGCTTTTCGTTGTTCGCATGTCCGCCGCCGCTGCGGTGGTCCCCCGAGAGGCCTCCTATGCTGCGTTTTGCCCCGGTCGCGATTGCCGTCGTTGGCATCCTGTCTGCCGCGGTGGTGAATGGCTTTGTTACCGAACGCTGGACCGGCAAGGCCAGCAAGCAGACGCGGGCCTACGCGGCGTGCATCCAGAACCTGCCGATCGACTTCGGCCCGTGGCGTGGCACCGACCAGGAGGTCGACGCCAAGACGCAGAAGGTGGCCGGCGCCGTCGGGTACCTCTCGCGGACCTACCGGCACGCCGATACCGGCGAGGAGGTGCAGGTGTGGCTCATCAACGGCCACGCCTCGGAAATCGTTCGGCACACGCCAGAGATCTGCTACACCTCGTCCAGCTTCCGCAAAGCGCAGCCGGAGAACCACTTCGAGATCCCGATCGACGACACGCAGTCGATCAAGAGCTGGACGGCGTTGTTCCACAAGAACATCGGCGGCATGGACGTCATGACGCGGGTGTTCTGGATGTGGCACGACCCGCGGATGGACGGGCCGATCCGCTGGGAGGGCCCCGGCCACCACGTCCGCGACGCCCGCCACAAGTACGGCGGGGCAAAGTCGCTGATGAAGCTCTACTTCACCACCGCGGCGGCGTCGACGGATGAGCCGCCTCAGCAGAGCAACGCGCTGGGCTTCGCCAAAGACTTTGTGCCGATGCTCAACCAAGAGCTGATGCGGGTCAAGAACGGCGACTTCAGCCTTGCCGAGCAGCTTGTCGAAGCCGATCAGGCGAGCGAGGGCAGCGAGGACGCGGCGGCTGCGTCCGACGCCGGCTAGCCAGCTTGGCCCGCCCGTCTTACGCCCATCAGGCTAAGAGCGGCCGGCCTGAGTTTGGCAAGCACCACGTCTGGCCAGCTCTCACGTTTACACAAAAACCACGGCCGCGGCCCCAGCCGCTGCCGTGGTTTTTTCGCGCTGCTGAGCCGGGCGGGCCGTGTGGCTAGCGAGCCGATGGATCGCGAGTCTGCGTCAGAAGTCTGCGTCGGAGGGCTGACGGAGCTTGCTGTCGCGCTGCACGCCGCGGCCGTCGCCGAGGTCGGCGTACAGCTTTGATCGCTTGCTGTTGGCTGTCATGAGCTGGTTGTAGACCACCTGCTCGATGTCATCGAGCAGGAAGATGACGTGCCCGTCGCAGAACGCGACGTTGACGCCCGTCGGGTGGGCGCTGGACGGGTAGCCGAACCACTCGTTGCTGGTGTTGCCCACGTGGCCGAGCTCGGCCATCGAGCTAGGCGGCAGCTCTGAGTTGGCGCCGTTGATCTGCCGGAACTGGGCGTTGGGGTCGCTGCTGCTGAGCTGGTTGTGCCAGACAAAGCCGTAGTCCTGCTTGGCGTCTCGGTTGGAGGCCGCGTCCAGCGAGTCGTACGCCCAGAAGACGGCGTTGGTGTTCTCGCTGAGCATCAGCGTACGCGAGGTGCCGTCCGGGCCGGCGGAGATGTAGTCCATGGACGACGCCACCTCCGGCTGGGTCTCGCGCATGTCTTGGGCGCTGCCGCCGATGGCGGCCCGGTTGCGGAAGCGGTCGAAGAAGACGCCGTTGCCCAGGTACTCTTGGTTGGTGCAAAGCTGCCGCACCACGGGGTTGGTGCAGCCGGACGTCCGCGTGGCGTCCTGGAACGCCTGCCCAGCGTTCACCACGTACGACAAGGCCGGCCGGCCGATGGTCTCACGCGAGTCGCTCGGGCAGATCAGGTTTTCGATCTCTGCCACGTTGCCGGCGGTCACGGCGCGGTCGATGTCGCTCCACTCGCTGGGCACGTAGTCCGCGGAGCCGGGCAGGATGTTCCGCCAGCGGTCAAACAGCGCGGTTTGGTCGAGGTAGGGAAACAGGGCCACCACCCAGCTGGCCCGCCGCGCCTGCTGGGCGTAGGGCACGCCGTCGATGGCGAACTTCGGCCCGTTGGGGTTCTTCAGCTCGTTGACGTAGCCCGGCAGCTCGCGGCGGCTGGTGTCGTACGACTGCATCGCCAGGGCGAACTGCTTCAGGTTGTTGCGGCACGTGTTCGCCCGACCGGCCTCGCGGGCGTTTTGGACGGCCGGCAGCAACAGCGCGATGAGCGTGCCGATGATGGCGATCACCACCAGCAGCTCCACCAGGGTGAAACCAGCCGGTCGCACCGCATGGCGGGCCCTGGCAGGCGTATTCGGGAGGGCGTAGCGCCTCATTCGTTCTCTCCTAGGTTCCTGGCCCCGTGGCGCTTGCCCCGGGCAGCGGGCGTTTCGTCTGGGCGGCGGCTGTTTGGGCGGCGGCTGTTTGGGCGGCGGGTGCAGCGGCGGCCGCCCTGTCGCGAACCTCCGACCGCGCAGCCGGGCTGGTTTGCGAACCCCGCGGGCCCCTTAAGTCTGCGTCATGGCGGCTTTTTTGTCCACAAAGCGCGCCAGGTTGGCGTCCCTGTCGGGTCTGCGTGGCAACCTACGGGGGCCGGCCGCCGGCGGCCGCGGTACTTGTATTGGCGGGGCGCCTTGGTATGTTCGTCGGGCGTGCCGGGATGCTTCCCGTCGCGGGCATTCGCCCGCAGATTCCCGGTAAAATCGCCCGGCGTGCGGTTTTCCCGCCCCTGCGGCGTAGCGATACACGGCCTCGCGGCCCGCCGGGCGACGCCCGGAGCAAACGACCCAACTCACCGGAGATTCGAAGTACGATGTCGATGCACATTGGCGAAGCGTTGGCGGGCGACGGCAACGAGATAGCCCACATTGACCTGCTGATCGGCAGCAAGGACGGCCCCGTCGGCACGGCGTTCGCCAACGCCCTGTCGACGCAGAGCGAGGGCCACAACAACCTGCTGGCTGTGCTGACGCCCAACCTGGCCGTGAAGCCCTCGACCGTGATGATCACCAAGGTCACGATCAAGGGCATGAAGCAGGCGGTGCAGATGTTTGGCCCTGCCCAGGCGGCGGTCGCCAAGGCCATGGCCGACTGCGTGGCCGACGGCGTGATCCCCAAGGACGCCACCGAAGACCTAGTGTGTGTCTGCGGCGTGTTCATCCACCCGGAGGCCGCCGACGATAAGAAGATCTACGACTACAACTACGAGGCCACCAAGATGGCGGTGGTCAACGCGATGGGCGGCAAGCCCTCGGCCGACGAGATGATCGCCGGCAAGGAAGAGGCCGCCCACCCGTTCCGCGGCTTCTGAGCGGCGTGCCGCGTCCGCAGGCTCTCAAGCCACGCGTCGCTCGCCGCGACGCGTGGCTTTTTCATTCCGGGGCTCCAATGCAAAAAATCCTTGTCTGCCTCGACCCGGACCTGCAGCCCAGCGTGTTCGACGCGGTGGTGGCCGTCGACGCCGGGGCAGACCACCTGTTCCGCCACGGCGGCGTCCGGCCGGAGGATGTCGAGGGGCTGGTGCACGGGGCGATGTTCACCCGCGGGCCGGCCGACCTGAAGAACACGGCCGTCTTTGTTGGCGGGTCCGACGTGGCGGCCGCGGAGGCCCTGGCCGCTGCGGCGGTGAAGTGCTTCTTCGGGCCGATGCGGGTGTCGGTGCTGCAGGACGCCAACGGGTCGAACACCACGGCCGCCGCGGCGGTTTTGGCCGCCGGCCGCCACGTCGAGCTGGCGGCGGGCGTCACGGCCGCCATCATCGGCACCGGGCCCGTGGGGCAGCGGGCGGCGCTGATGCTGGCCGGCGAGGGCGTGCACGTCCGCCTCTGCTCGCGCACACGCGCGCGGGCGGATCAGGCCCGCGACGCCCTGGCCACGAAGGTCGATGCGTCGCTGCTCTCGGCCATCGGCACCGCCGAGACGCCCATCGCCCAAGCGATCGACGGCGCCCAGGTGCTCATCGCCGCCGGGCCGGCGGGCGTGGAGGTCTTGCAGCAGCCGGCGTGCGAGGCGGCTGCTTCGCTGCGGGCGGTTGTCGACCTGAACGCGGTGCCGCCGCTGGGCGTCGGCGGCATCGACGTGATGGACAAAGCAGTCCAGCGGGCCAAGCAGGTCCACTACGGGGCCATCGGCGTCGGCGGCGACAAAATGAAGATCCACAAGGCCGCCGTGCGTCGGCTGTTCGAGACCAACGACGCCGTGCTGGACGCCGCGGAGGTCTACGCTATCGGCAAAGCGCTGCAGGCGTGACGCCGCGACCGGCCGCCGGCG
The DNA here is from genome assembly GCA_039024355.1 of Planctomycetota bacterium. Lineage (GTDB taxonomy): Bacteria > Planctomycetota > Planctomycetia > Pirellulales > Lacipirellulaceae > JBCCQL01. Next base: position 7,950 of record JBCCQL010000046.1, on the reverse strand, counting down.
GTGTTTTTTGCCTTGCGGCCGGCGGCCCGCTGATGGCTAATGCGGCTGGGGCTTGCCCACCGCGCCTGAGCCGGGCTGCCCTGGCCCGACTGGCCCGGCCCGACTGCCCCGACCCGACTGGCCGCCAACGACCACCCGAGCGAACGATGAAGCTTTACGAGAGCATCGCCACCGAGCCGGTCACGCAGCTAGCCATCCGTGAGCCCGTGCTGAGCCCGCCGAGCGAGACCGTGGCCGACGCGGTCCGGCGGATGCGCGCCAAGGACCTGGGCTGCGTGATCGTTGTCGACGACGACCGCCGGCCGCTTGGCTACTTTACCGAGAGCATGCTGACGCAGCTGCTGGTGAACGACCCGTCGGCGCTGGACGACCCGATCTCGATCCGCATGTCGGAGCAGTGCCCGATCGTGCGGGAGGCGGACCTGGTGTCGAAGGTGCTCAAGTCGATGCAGACCGAGAACACCCGGTTCCTCGGCGTGGTAGACGCCCAGGGGCGCGTCACCGGCCTGACGGGCCAGAAGGGCCTGATGGAGTACATCGCCGACCACTTCCCGCAGCAGGTGCTGGTGCAGCGCGTGGGCAGCGGGCCGCTGAAAGAGCGAGAGGGAGCATAACCATGCCGCTGAGCAGCGACCCGGCCGACTTCGAAGACCCGCTGGAGAACTACGAGGCGCCGCCGTACGGCGACGCGCTCGAGCAGGCGTTGGCCGAGCACAAGGTGTCCGCCATCCAGTCGGTGCCCTTCGCCACGACCACGCCCGAGGCCTCGGTCGCCGAGGCGGTAGAGATCCTGGCCAACCTGCACGGCGGCTGCCTGCTGGTGGAGAAGGACGGCAAGCTGGCCGGCGTCATCACGGACCGCGACGTGGTGGACAAGGTCGCCCTCGAGTACGACGACATGAAGGCCCGCCCGGTGAGCACCGTCATGACGTACGACCCGGTGTTCGTCTACCAGACCGACACGCTGTCGGCCGCCCTGTCGGTCATGGCGGTGTCCGGCTACCGCTACGTGCCCGTGGTTGACCGCGAGCAGCGCATCCGCGGCATCGTCAGCCCGCAACGCGTCACCGGCTACCTGCGGCGGGTGTTCGACGCGGGCATCAAGTAGGGCGCAGGCGCTGGGTAACAGGCGCTGGGTAACGGGCGCTGGGTAACAGGCGCTGGGTGGCAGGCGCTGGGCTACAGGCTACAGGCGCCGGTTGACGGAGCCCGGCGTTGGGCGGCCTCTACTCGCCGGGCAATTGGTGGCCCATCTTGTCGCGCTTGGTGGCCATGTACGCGGCGTTGTGTTCGTTGATGGGCGGCACGATCGGGATCTGGTCGACCACCTCCAGGTCGTACCCGCCGTAGACGAAGGCGTCGGTCTTCTTCGGGTTGTTGGTCAGCAGCCGGATCTTGCTGAGGCCCAGGTCCTTGAGCAGCTGGATGCCGACGCCGTAGTCACGCGGGTCCGCCTTGAAGCCCAGGGCCAGGTTGGCCTCGACCGTGTCCAGCCCCTCGTCCTGCAGGGCGTAGGCCTTGATCTTCTCGGCCAGGCCGATGCCGCGGCCCTCCTGCGGCAGGTAGACCAGCACGCCGACGCCCTCGCGGCTGATCATGTCGAGGGCCATGTGCAGCTGGTCGCCGCAGTCGCAGCGGAGCGACGCCAGCACGTCGCCCGTGAAGCAGGACGAATGCAGGCGCACCAGCGGCTCGCGGACGCTCGTGGGGTCGCCGATCACCAGCACGACCGGCTCCATGGCCTCGTACTCAACGGCGTAGGCGATCATGCGGCCGTCGCCGTACTTGGTGGGCAGCTTGGCCTCGGCGGTGCGGCGGACCAGCTTCTCGCGTAGGCGGCGGTGGGCGATGAGCTGCTCGATCGAGATGATCGGCAGGTCGAACTCGGCGGCCAGCGTGCGAAGCTGGTCGCGGCTGGCCCGGTCGCCAGAGGCGTCGAGGATCTCGCAGATGCAGCCGGCGGGCATCAGGCCGGCCATGCGGGCCAGGTCTACCGCGGCCTCGGTGTGGCCGGCGCGGCGGAGCACGCCGCCCTCCTTGGCCACCAGCGGGAAGAGGTGCCCCGGGCGGACAAAGTCGCTGGGCACGCTCTTGAGGTCGCACAACGCCCGGATGGTATCGGCCCGCTCGCCGGCGGTGATGCCCGTGCGGGCGCTGCGGTGGTCTACCGGCACCGTGTAGCTGGTGCCCAGCGGGGCGGTGTTGTCGTCCACCATGGGGCGCAGCTGCAGCCGGTCGCTGATCTCCGGCAGCACCGGCATGCACAGCTGCCCGCGGCCGTGCGTGATCATGAAGTTGACGGTCTCGGGCGTGACCTTCTCTGCGGCGCAGATGAAGTCGCCCTCGTTTTCGCGGTCTTCGGCGTCGACCACAACGATGACCTTGCCCTGCTGGATCGCCTCAAGGGCCTGGTCGATGGTCGAAAAGCGGTGGGGCATGGTTCTGTTTTGTCGCTTACTGGCGTCGGCGTCGGACAACAGCACAGCGTCAACGTGTGCTGGGCCACCGTTTGCTGGCCTACTGGGTGCTGGGCTACCGGGTGCTGGGCTACCGGGTGCTGGCACGCACGCGGTGGCCGCCAGGCCTGCGGCACGCCGCGGGGCGATCTGCATTGGGCCGTTCGCCGCGTGGGGCTACATTCTAGCAGCCGCGTTGCGGTTTAGCAGGCACGCAGAGGCCCATCGTGTGCGGGCAGCGGCCCGCGACGCAGACAAACGCCCTACCTCCCGGAGGCGCCGCCCGGATGACCGAGCAAAAGAACCTCTCGTCGCCGCGCGTAGATCGATGGCTACCCGGCTTGGTGGCCGCCGCGGCGTGCGTTGCCGCTGCCGCCACGCCGGCGTGGGCCGAAGAAGCCCGCTTCGAGCACACCCGCGGCCTGACGTATGCCGAGCCGGGCGGCGTGCCGCTCAAGGCCGACGTCTTCGCCCCACCTCGGGCGGGCGAGGGGCCGGCCACGCCGCGGCCTGGTGTGCTGGTGGTGCACGGCGGCGCGTGGATGCAGGGCCGCCGCACGCACATGGCGCCCATCGCCGCGCGGCTGGCGGAGAACGGCTACGTGGCGGTGTCGATCGACTACCGGCTGGCGCCGGACCACAAGTTCCCCGCCCAGATCGAAGACTGCCGCCAGGCGGTCCGCTGGATGCGAGAGAACGCCGGGCGGCTGCGTATCGACCCCCAGCACATCGGCGCGGTGGGCATCTCGGCCGGCGGCCACCTGGTGTCGCTGCTTGCCACGGACCAGCCTGCCGATGAGCAGCCCGCCAACGGGCAACACGCGGGCGAGCCCAACGCCGGGGAGCCCGACGCCCGCGAGCCCGACGCACGGCCCGCGTCATCCCGGGTGCAGATGGCGGTGGGGCTGGCCACGCCGTGCGACTTCCGCCAGCTGCCGCCCAACATCGATTTCCTGGCGTACTGGCTGGGCGGCACGCGGGGCGAGCTGCCCGATACCTACCGGGCGGCGTCGCCCGCGGCCTTTGTCACGCCGGACGACCCGCCGCTGCTGCTGATTCACGGCAGCAAGGACCGGCTGGTGCCGGTAGCCGGCCCACGGGCCATGTACGCCACGCTGCAAGAAGCCGGCGTGGTGTCGGAGCTGCTCGTCATCGACGGCGGCGGCCACAACACGCCGGCGTTCGACGCCAAGGCCGTGGCCAAGATGAGCGAGTTCTTCGCCACGCACCTGCCGACGAACCCAGCCACCACAGCGGCCGACAGCGGTAAAGAGCCGGCCGAGGCCGGCGAGCCATGACCGCCGGCGGGGCCTCGCCAGACGCGGGCATCGCCCCGCTGGGCCGGGAAGAGTACGTCGAGCAGGCCCACTTCTTCGGCACGCTGGCCGAGCGGCTGACGGCCAACGTGCCAGTGCAGGAAGTTCTGCGGAGTGTCCGCGAAGAGGTGCTGGCCACCTCGAAGCTGCCGATGGCCATCGACTTCTTGCTGGCCGAGCTCCGCCACGCGGGGGTGATGGGCACGGCTATGGCCCGCCTGCCGCACTACTTCACGCCGCTGCAGGCGTACCTAGTGTCGGCGGGCGAAGACCCACGCGGCCGGTTCGACATGCGGATCGGCCTCGAAGTGCTCCGCCGCGACGCCCAGTACCGGGCCGGCTCGCCGGCAGCCGGGCAGCCGCCGCCCACGCGGCAGGGGCTGTTCTTGTTCCAGTTCGAGGCCCTGTGCCGCAACCGCCTGAGCTACGACCGGGGCCTAGACGCCATGGCGGCCGACCCCGCTTTTGACGAGCCGTGGCGGGCGTGGCTCGGCATGCTGCGGCACAAGGTGGGCATGGTGGACCTGGCGGACCTGATTTACGTGCACAGCGAGCACTACCGGCGGCGTTCAGCTGCCGCCGAGCACGACGTTGACGGCGTGCACGACAGCAACGCGGTGCTCTTCGGCGAGCGGGAGGGCCGCATCGCCGTCGCAAACCGCCGCAAAGACCCGCTGCTGCTGTTCAGCTCGCTGCAGCGGCACCTGGGCTACCCGGAAGCCCCCCGCCCCGAGGCGCCCCGCGACGAGGAGCTGGGCGCCGAGCAGCTGGCCCGCCGCCTTGAGCAGCTCGAGAAACGGATGAAGCTGCTAGAGGAGCAGCAGCGTGGCGGCATTGATCTGACCAAGTTCTACGGCCCGCCCGAAGACTGACCCAGCGAGTAGCCCGAAGCGTAGCCTGGCCGGCCGGCCGGCGACCGGGTGTAAGCGACGCAAAATGGGCGGTTGGTGTGGTTTAACGCGGTGCTGCCGCGTGGTAGATTTCACGGCTAGGCCGGCGAGGGCATAGAAATCGATGGCATTGCCCAGCCTTGCGGCCCGACGCCGGCGGCCGGGGAGCATTCGCGCGTCACAAACAATTGTGCTGCCGGCTGGTCACGCAGGCAGAGGTCGCAAAACTTGGGGAGCGAGTAGTACGCAACAGCGACAACCGGCGTGTCAGATCGACGCATCGCCTAGAGGCCGCGGGTGTTACAAGCCGAACAATTGATGTCGCCGGTATATCCCGCATCCGTCATTATCCCGCCCAATTGGATATCCCGCCCACAAGAGTCCACGGCTAACCGGCTTCGACGGCCTAAGCACTTGGCCTGCCGGCCCCCACAGCCGGCCGGCCAAACCATGGGCGTTGTTGCCTGCAGCCCCTCGTTTGAGGCTGCCTTACTTGCCCGGCAAAGCTCCGTCACCAATCGCCCCGTCATCACACGCCCCGTCACCAAGCGCTAAGCACTCATGGCCACCGTAGCCGACCGGCAGATCCAAGACGTAGACGAAGCCACCGTTCGTTTTTGTGGCGACTCGGGCGACGGCATGCAGCTGGCCGGCACGCAGTTCACCAACACGTCGGCCCTGGCGGGCAACGACGTGGCCACCTTCCCGGACTTCCCGGCAGAGATCCGCGCGCCGCGCGGCACGAAGGCGGGCGTCTCCGGCTTCCAGGTCCACTTCTCTAGCCGAGAAATCTTCACGCCGGGCGACACGGTCGACGCCCTCGTGGCGATGAACCCCGCCGCGCTGATCACCAACCTGACCGACCTGCGGCCCGGCGGCATCCTGATCTGCAACACCGAGGCGTTCGACGGCAAGGGCCTGGAGCAGGCCGGCTACGAGCAGAACCCGCTAGAGACCGGCGAGCTGGAAGAGGACTACAAGCTCATCAAGGTCGACATGACCAAGATGACGCGCGACGCCGTGGACGGCCTGGGCCTGAGCATGAAGGAGGCCGACCGCTGCCGGAACTTCTTCGCCATGGGGCTGGTCTTCTTCATCTACAACCGCTCGCTGGACCCGACGCTGCGGTTCATCGAGTCGAAGTTTGGCAAGCGGCCCGAGGTGGTGCAGGCCAACACGGCCGCCCTGAAGGCCGGCTTCTACTTCGGCGACACGCTCGAGGCGCTGCCCACGCAGTACCACGTGGCCCAGGCCAAGCTGCCGCCCGGCACGTACCGCAACATCATGGGCAACCAGGCCCTGGCGTGGGGCCTGCTGGCCGCGGCGCGGCTGTCGCACAAGCGGCTGTTCCTGGGTGCCTACCCCATCACGCCCGCCAGCGACATCCTGCACGAGCTCTCCAAGCACAAGAACCTGGACGTGCTCACCTTCCAGGCCGAGGACGAGATCGCCGCGATGACGGCCACCATCGGCGCCTCGTTCGCCGGGGCGATGGCCGTCACGGCGTCGAGCGGGCCGGGCATCGCGCTCAAGGGCGAGGCCATGGGGCTGGGCGTCATGATGGAGCTGCCGATGATCATCATCAACGTGCAGCGGGGCGGCCCGTCGACCGGCCTGCCCACCAAGACCGAGCAGTCCGACCTGTACCAAGCCATGTTCGGCCGCAACGGCGAGTGCCCCATGCCGATCGTCTCGGCCAGCAGCCCCAGCGACTGCTTCGACGCCATCCAAGAGGCGTGGCGTATCGCCGTGGAGCACATGACGCCCGTCCTGTTTCTCACCGACGGGTACATCGCCAACGGCAGCGAGCCGTGGCGGGTGCCGTCCACCAGCGAGCTGCGGCCTACAGTCGTCGAGCACCCGGAGCCCATCGGCGCCGACGAGACCTTTAAGCCCTACGAGCGGGACGAGAAGCTCGCCCGCCCGTGGGCCGTGCCCGGCACGCCGACGCTGGAGCACCGCATCGGCGGCCTGGAGAAGGCCGACGGCACCGGCAACGTGAGCTACGACCCGATCAACCACGAGCAGATGATCCACCGGCGGGCCGACAAGGTGAACCGCGTGGCCGACTACCTGCCGCCGCAGCCGATCGACGGCCCCGACAGCGGCGACCTGCTGGTGATCAGCTGGGGCGGCCCCTACGGCGCCTGCGCCACGGCTGTGCACCACGCCCAGGCCGCCGGCAAAAAGGTCAGCCACGTCCAGCTCCGCTACATCCACCCGCTGCCCAACGACCTGGGCGACATCATCGGCCGCTTCAAAAAGGTGCTGGTGCCGGAGCTCAACCTGGGCCAGTTGCGTATGATGCTGCGGGACCGCTACCTGGTGGACATGGTCGGCCTGAACAAGGTGCAGGGCAAGCCGTTCAGCGTCGGCGAGGTGCTGGAAAAGATCAACGAGATGGTCGAATAGCCCCGCCGCACCGCCGGCGATTGCAAATTGACCATTGAAAATTTGCAATTTGAGATTTACTGGCCGCATCCTGCTTGATGCTGGCACGAAACTAGAAAGACCAGAGACCGCGTTATGAGCGTCGACCTCTCGCTGCCCGTGCTCAAGGCTACCGATTTCGCCAGCGACCAAGACGTGCGCTGGTGCCCGGGCTGCGGCGACTACTCGATCCTGGCCCAGATGAAGAAGGTAATGCCCACGCTGGGGCTGCCGCGGGAGAAGATCGTGTTCATCTCGGGCATCGGCTGCAGCAGCCGGTTCCCGTACTACATGAACACCTACGGCATGCACAGCATCCACGGGCGGGCGCCGGCCGTCGCGACGGGGCTCAAGACCACGCGGCCCGACCTGCACGTGTGGGTGATCACCGGCGACGGCGACGGCCTGTCCATCGGCGGCAACCACCTGATGCACGCCATCCGGCGGAACATGGACCTGAACATCGTCCTGTTCAACAACCGCATCTACGGGCTCACTAAGGGACAGTACTCGCCGACGTCGCCCCTGGGGCAGCGGACCAAGAGCACGCCGATGGGCGCCATCGACAACCCGCTGCACCCGCTGTCGATCGCCATCGGCGCCGAGGCCACGTTCTGCGCCCGCAGCATCGACACCAACATCAAGCACCTGGCCGCCACGCTCAAGCGGGCCGCCGAGCACCGCGGCACTGCCTTTGTCGAGGTCTACCAAAACTGCAACGTCTTCAACGACGGCGCGTGGAACTACGCCAAGGACCGGCAGACCAAGTTCGACACCACGCTAGAGCTGGAGCACGGCAAGCCCCTGATATTCGGCAAGAACCGCGACAAGGGCGTCCGCCTCAACGGCCTAGAGCCC
>JBCCQL010000045.1:0-12596 GCA_039024355.1 Planctomycetota bacterium | reverse complement strand
GCGGCTGCCTCGACGCCGAGTTGCTCGAGCGCCGCCAGCATCACGCGTGTGTCGTCGCAGTCGAGCGCGCCCGAAAGCGTCGTGTCGCCGCGTGCGAGCGCGGCGCACACCAACGCGCGGTTGGTGATGCTCTTTGAGCCCGGCGGGCGGATCGCCCCGCGGATCGGGCCGTGCACCGGCGTGACGGCGTAGGAGTCTGGCATGGCGATGGTTTTCGGCGGGGCGGGGCGGTTCGTCAACCACGGGTCGGCGTGCCCGCCGCGTTGGCGGTAGGCGGCCGCGGCGTGTGGTCAGACGCTCCACGTTCACACGCCATTGAGCGTTGCCCCGGCCGCCCCTAGACTGCGGGCCGCAGGCGTGGCGGCCGAAGCCCTGCCCGCGCCCGCTAATTGCTTCTCGGCCCCCAACAACAACGAACGAGACCGCTCCCATGCAGCGCACCCTCATTTTGCTGAAACCCGACGCGGTGCAGCGCCGGCTCATGGGTCGGCTGATTGCCCGGTTCGAAGACAAGGGCCTGAGCTTCGTCGCCATGAAGCTGATGAAGGTCACGCCCGAGCTGGCGAAGCGGCACTACGCGGAGCACGTCGACAAAGGCTGGTACCCGACGCTCGAGGCGTTCATCACCGGTGGGCCGATCGTGGCGGCGGTGCTCGAGGGGCTGGACGCCATCGCGGTGGTCCGCGGCATGCTGGGCGCCACCAACGGCCTGCAGGCGGCGCCGGGCACCATCCGCGGCGACTTCAGCTCCAGCCGTCAGATGAACCTGGTGCACGGCTCGGACGGGGCCGATGCGGCGGAGCGGGAGATCGCCCTGTACTTTTCGCCCGAAGAGCTGTGCGACGACCAGCCCACCATCGCCCGGTGGATGCGGGCGGCGGATGAGGCGTAGCCAGGCGTGGCCACGGCGTCGCAGCGCTGGGCGCCGCCTGCTGAGTGGCTAGCGGCGGAGCAGCGACATCGAGACGTGCAGCAGCCGGTCTTCGAGCAGCACGGCGTCGTCGTCCTCGTACTCGAACGTCGTGGTGAGGAACTCCAGCCCCCGGGCGTACGCGATGGCGTAGCCCTTGCCGACGATCACCGAAGGAACGGTGATGTGCGAAAACGCCCACTCGGTGGTCGACAGCGACGACTTGATGCCGCCGACAACCATGTTGGTCAGCTCGCCGGAGCCGTCGACTACGGCCGAGTTGAGCTGCGGGCCAAACTCTTCTTGCATCAAGCCGCCCACGGCCTGCAACGCAAACCGCTCCGACATGTTGACGGTCACGAAGCCGGACACGGCGCCGTGAACGCCGATCATGCCGGTCACGATGCCGGACTCTTGGTGCGGCACCCGTGCGGCGCCGACGCAGTCCGCCTGCAGCCCGCACATGGTGAGCGCGTTGCCGGTCGATTTGATCACGGCCTCCATCAACGTCGCGTTGACGGCCAGGCACGCGGGGGTGGGGGCTTCGGCGATGGCTGGCATAGCGGTTCTGCGGGGGCGTGGCGAGAGCGGGGAATGCGAGTACGCGAGAGCGCGGTAGCGCCGCGCAGCAAGTATGCGTTTTTGACGCGTGGGGGCGGCCCGCGGGCGACGAATTGCCACATCGCCAAAGCCCGCCAGGCGGACCAAGCCGCGTAGCCCTCAATACCGGCACGCCGAGCCGCCACGCCCTACGTGCCCCGCGTGCCAAGAATCAAGCCGCGGACGCCTCGGTTCGGTCAGGACCGGGCCGCACGCTCAGCGATCAGGTCGTACCGGCGGATCTTGCGGTCCAGAGTCGACCGCTCGATCTCCAAGATGCCGGCGGACTTGCTCTTGTTCCAGCCGGTTGCGTTGAGCGTGAGCAGGATGTGCTGCCGCTCGACTTCGGCCAGCGACATCGGCTGGAACGACGCCCCGCTGCCGGTTTGACCGGTCTCGGTATCGCCGGCGGTCTTCAGCGTCGAGAGCACCAAGTCGCTCGTGTCGATGAACTCGCCGCGGCTGAGCACGACGGCGCGTTCGATCACGTTCTTCATCTCCCGCACGTTGCCCGGCCAGCGGTAGGCGAGCATCTCGTCCATCGCCTGCGACGTGAAGCCACGCAGGCGGCGGCCGGTTTCTAGGTTGAACCGCTCGAGGAAGTGCTCGGCGAGCAGCGAGATGTCCGCCGGGCGTTTGCGTAGGCCCGGCACCACAATCTCCAGCACGTGCAGGCGGAAGTACAGGTCGCGGCGGAAGCGGCCCTCGGCGACCTCTTTCTCGAGGTCACGGTTGGTCGCGGCGATCACACGCACGTCGGCCTTGATCGCCTGCGACCCGCCGACGCGCTCAAAGGCGTGCCCTTCGAGCACCCGCAGGAACTTGGCCTGGATGGTCGGGCTCATCTCGCCGATCTCGTCGAGCATCAGCGTGCCGTTGCTGGCGGCCTCGAACTTGCCCATCTTGCGGTCCGTGGCGCCGGTGAACGCCCCCTTCTCGTGCCCGAACAGCTCGCTCTCGAGCAGCGTTTCGGAGAGGGCGGCGCAGTTCAGGCAAACGAACGGGCCCTTGCTGCGCGGGCTCGAGTAATGCACCGCCCGCGCGACAAGCTCTTTGCCCACGCCGCTCTCACCGCGGATCAGCACCGTGGCCCGGCTGGGCGCCGCGCGCTGGATCTCTTGATGCACGCGTTCGATGGCCCCGCTGACGCCAACGATCGAGTGCTCCTCGGCGAGCCGCTCTCGCAGCTGCTCGTTCTCGCCACGCACCAGGCTCAGGTCTTGGGCGAGCGCCTGCCGCTGCGTCAGGTTTTGCAGCGCGACGGCCACCGTGTCCGCCACGGCCAGGGAGAACTCTAGGTCGTCGGGGTCGATCGTGCGGGCGGCGTCGGTCGAGTACAGGTGCACCAGGCCGAGCACCTCGCCCGCCGAGCGGATCGGCGCGCACAGCACGCTGGTGGCCAGGATGTCGCCGCTGGAGTCCCGCGCGCCGAGCTGGCTGTCGTCCATGATGTTGCGGGCGAGGACGCCCTGGCCGTCCCGCATGACGGTGGCCGCCAAGAACGGCGAAACCTCTTGGTAGCCGTGCGAGGTGTCGGTCCGCGAGGCGGCTAGCTCGAGCTTGCCGGTCTCGCGTTTGCCGCCCCCGGTGGCCGACCGCAGCAGGATGGCGCCGGCGTCGGCGGGCGTGCCCTCGAATAGGCCGGCCAGCGCGTTCTGGGCAAGCGACGCCGTGTCGGTCGCCTGCGCGAGCTCAAACGCGATGCGGCACAGCTTGGCCGCCGCCCGGCCGACTTTCGGAATCGCCGACTCGGCGTCGGCCAGGTCCGCGTCGGGCTCCAGGTAGCGGCTCTGCTCGCGGCGGTGCGTGATGTGCGTCGGCTCGTGGGCTTCGGCCAGCACGCTCTCCTCGTCGTCGCCCTCGTCGTGGGTGTCGCGCTTGCTGGGCCCCGCGGCGTCGACGCTGCGTGACTCGCGGAGCACGCTGCCCGTGTCGGGGAAGGCCTGCGAAAGGTTATCGACAAACGCGAGGTGCGAATTGCCGATGCGGATGATCTCGCCGGGTGTCAGCGTGTGGTCCGCCACCAGGCGGCTGCCGTCCACCAGCGTGCCGTTGCGGCTGTCGAGGTCCCGCAGCTTCCACTCGCCGGCGGACTGGAAAACCTCGGCGTGGTTGCGGCTGCAGCGTTCGTCTTTGACGACAATCGCGTTGGTCGGCGCCCGGCCGACGGTGATCGATTCGCCGTCAACCAGACGGAAGACGTCGGTCCACTTCGAGCCTTCACGGATCACCAGATAGGCAGTCATTTCGGCTCTCGGGACGCGAACGAAGGCGACGACGCCGGGCAGATACCCTGGTCGAGTGTTGCATTTCGCTACAACCGCCAGTATTCGCGAAGCCGCGGTCGAATCAACCGCCAAGACGATCGTCCGACGCGAAAATGCAACTGCTGCCCCCGTGCCAGCAGGCTGCGGTCAGGTTGCGGCCCGCTGGCGGAAAACGGTGGTTGGCCGGGTTAACTCTGCGTTGCCCGGGACCGAAAACAATTGATGCTGCGGGACTTAGCAATTACGCTGCCTGGAGCGGGCAAAGCTTACAGATTGGCCGTTCTGGGCTGCGTGTGCCCCCGACCGGAGGGAGTGGCGGATGCGTCCACTCAAGGGGCCGCGGTGTGGATCAATCGGGAGGGGATCAGGTGATGTTTTTTAGCCTTCGAGTGGTCGCCGCGTGGGCGTCGCTGCTGTGTGTCGTGGCCTTGGCGCCGGGCTTGGCGTTTGGCGGCGGGATCCTCCGCGGTGGCGCCGTTGGAGGCATCTTTATCGACCCGCAGGGCGTCGTTTCTACGCCCGACAAAGGCGACGCCGAGCAGCTGCTGGCGGTATGGCAATCGGGCCTGAACCCCGTGCCACGCGACCTGCAGGCGTACGCCGAGCGTCGCTACGTTTCACTGCGGGGCCTGGAATCGCAGGTCGCCGAGGCCGCCCGCCTGCAGGTGCCGCTGGGCGACGCCGTCCGCTACATGGCCGGCCTGCTCCGCGTGGAGTACGTGCTGATCTACCCGCCCTCTGAGGAGCGGCCGCAGGGCGATGTCGTGCTCGCCGGCCCTGCCGAGGGCTGGAAGGTCGATGCGTTGGGCAACACGGTCGGCGCCACGACCAACCGCCCGGTGTTGATGCTGGAGGACCTGATCGTCGCGATCCGCAGCAGCGATCAAGCGAACGGCGGCGGCATCAGCTGCTCGATCGACCCAACGCCGGAGGGCCTCGTCCGTGTGCGGCAGGCGGGCCGGGCCCTGCGTCGCGCGGCGGGACCGGTCGCGAAGGCCCGGCTGCTGGAGCAGGCTCTCGGCCAGCAGGTGATCTCGGTGTCCAACGTGCCTGCGACGAGCCACTTCGCCCGCACGCTGGTCGCCGCAGACTTCCGCATGAAGCGTCTGGCGATGCGTTTCGAGCCGGCCCCCATCGACGGGCTGCCCAGCTACCTGGAGCTCATCCGCCACCTCCGCAACGTGCCGAAGAACGTGCAGCCGCGGTGGTGGCTGACCACCAATTACGAGCCGCTGAAGACCGACGGCGACGGCCTCGCGTGGCAGATCCGCGGGCAGGGCGTGAAGTGCATGACCGAGGAGAGCATCGTCAACGCCGACGGCAAGCTGACCCGCACGGGCAAAGCCGGCCCGTTCGCCCAGAAGTGGGCGGCGATGCTGACCGAGCGGTTCGACGAGCTTGCCGACCACGACTCGGCTTTCGGGCACCTGCGTAACGCCTTCGACCTGGCGATTGTCGCGGCCGTGCTGGGCAGGGAGCGGGCGCTGGAGCGGGTGAAGCTCGAGGCCCCGCAGATCACCGGCGCCTACAAGCTGGAGGAGTACCACGCCCCGAAGCACGTGGCGTCGCAGGCCAGCTTCATCGACAACGGGCCGTCGTCGTGGATCATCACCGCCTCGGGTGGCGTGCAGACGTACCCGTGGGAGATCGCGGACAACAGCGAAGTTGACGCCGGCGTGAGCCGCGTGCGCGACGATGCGGTCGCGGTCGCCGGCGCCGGCAGCAACTGGTGGTGGCAATAGCGGCGTCCGCCGGCTTGCAGTCGCCGCGGGGCTGGGCCGACGCGGTCTTCACGCCCCTGGCTCGCCCAGCGTGGCGATTTTGATCTGCGGGATGCCCGCGGCCACGGCCGGGAAGAAGCGATCCACCACGCCCCGCTCCGCGGCCGCCTCCCATTCGTCAGCCCGCGTGGGCGTGGCGAAGGCCTGTGCTTTGAGCAGGGTGAGCCTCGCCGCGAGCAGGCAGGCGATCCGCCCCGCGATCGAGTCGCTCGTCACCGCCCAGCCGACCGGCAGCTTGACGCCGGGGAGCGTTGGCTCGACGCCGCACAGGAAGCGACGCGGCAGAAAGACCGTTGGGCTTTCGGCGCCTCCCGAATCGCCCGCGGCGGGTCGCGACACCGCACGCCAATCGTCGGTCACCACGGCGCCGGGCAGCCAGCTGGCGACGACAAGCGCCGTGGCGTCCATCATCGCAATCGCTGCGTCGTGCGCGGCCTGCGTGCCGAGGCCGCCCCGCTGATCGAGCCGGCGGAGCCAATCGACCGGCTGCCCTCCGCCGACGACGATGATCTGCAGCGGGGCAGGGTCACGCTGTCGGTCTGCGTCGACCCACGCCCGGATCGCCGCCGGGGCGTCCGCCCGCTCGAGCAGGCTCCCGCCGACTTTGATGACGTGCGTCCGTCGGGCGGTCACCGGGCGCGCTCCTGGCAGAGTTTTGCGACGGCCCAAGCTGGGGCGCACCGGCTCGGCCCCGCGCCGATCGCATCGGCGAGCCGGGTCGCCGCGCCCGTGTGGCCGGCCGTTTTAAGCGCCGCCGCCGCGAGCCAGTCGCCGGAGCCCGCCAAGACGGCCTCGCTGCCGGGCACCCCTTGGCTGGCGGCAAAGGCCCGCTTAAGTGCGGCCGCGACCCGGTCGGTCATGCTCGCGACGACCGCCTCGGCGGCCGCGGCGGCGTCGGTCAGATCGAAGTCGCCCGGGTCGATGCAGAGCATCCGGGCGATCCGCGCCGCTGCATGCTCGACGGTCGCCGGCCTGCCGTCCGCCGTGTCGCAAGAATCGCTCGGCTTGCGGTGGCCGAGCACGAGGGCGGCGTCGCCGGTCGTGGCGAACAGCTCGGCGGCGACCGGGCAGCTCCGCCCGCGGTAGGGGAGCCGATCGACCACGGCGCACAGCGGCGTCCTCTGCACGCCCAGGTAGACGAGCCGCCCAGCCATCAACCGGGCGGCGTCGTCGGCCCCGCCCGGCGAGGCGGGCGGCGTGATGTCGGTGGTCGTCGAGCCGACGTCGACGATCAGGCGGCCCGGCAGGGCGCGGGCCAGGGCGAACCAGTTCGATGCCGCTGCGAGCCGCCAACGCGCTACCGCGGCCGCGGCGTCGACAAACGAGCCGTCCGTCAAGAAGTAGAACGCCGGCGTGCCGGCGGCCGCCTGCTGCACGGCGTCGACGATCGCCGCGACGCCCTCTGCCTTGGTGCGGTAGCAATCGGCCAGTTCGCCGGTCATGGTCACCGCCAAGCCGGCGTGGTCTGGGGCGTGCCGCCTGAGCTGGACGAGGGCGTCCGGCAGCTTGTCCGGCATCCGCCAAAGCGGGAACGGCGTCTCGCGGGCGTAGCCGCCGGCCGTAGCCGCCTTGAGGTTGGCCCCGCCGATGTCGAGCCCGAGCCATTGGTCGCCGCCGCGCATCGCTGCCCCGCTCTTAAGGGTGGTCGGGGTCCAGGTAGCTGACGGCGCCGTCGGGCGCAAACTCCAGCGGCCGCGTGGCGATCTGCAACCCGCCATCGCCACCGGTCGCCACGGCCTGCATGGCATGGGCCAGGTTGGGCCCGGCGATGAACCGCAGCGCAGCGTACGACGTTGTGAGCCGCGGGTTGACTTCGATCACCGTGTCGCCGGAGCCGTCGGGGTTGGCGCCCAGCACGAGGTCGACGCCGACGTAGCCTTGCGTAGCGGGCATCGCGTCGATCGCACGCAGCGCGAGCCGCTCTGCCCGCGACGCCTGCCCCGGTGGCAGCGGGTACCGGCCGCCCAGATAACGCAGGCGCCCGTCGGTGGACAGCCGCTGCGTACACGGCGGCAGGGCATGGCTGCCGCCGGGGCCGGTCAGCACGGCAACGCTCGCTGCAACGCCGGCCACAAACGGCTCGAGCCGATGCGGGCCGAGGCGGGGCGGGGGCGTATCCGCCGGGCCGGTCACCACGCAAACGCCCTCCGACCCGGCGCCGAGCAGCGGCTTGCACACCGCCGGGTAGCGGAACGCACCCGGCAGCGGGTCCTCTACATCAAGCACCACACCATCCGGCGCCGGCACGCCCGCCTCACGCAGGTGTCGGGCAGTGCGGTGCTTGTCGCTGGCGATCGCAACAAAGTCGCCGCCCGGCGAAATCAGGGACGCCCCGGCCGCCACGGCATCGGCCACCACCGACGCCAAGGCGCCGTCCAACTCAGGCGCGATCAGCAAGACCGCGTCCGCCGACCGGCAGAGCGCGTCGAACGCATCGTTGTGCTCCGCGGGGCTGCCGACCGGGCGTAGATCGGCGCCATCGACGGCCAAGTCCAGCACCCGAAGGTCTCGCAGCAGCGACACCCGGCAGCCCGTCACCCTGGCGAAGTCCTCGGCTACGGCTTGGGCCATCGCCAGCCCTTCGCGCAGAAGCAATGGCGGCAGCGGACCCGGGTGGCAGAGCAGCCCGCCGCCGGTCACCCATTCGTACACGAAGACGTGCATGGACTGGCGGCGCCGCGGCTTTAGAAGATGCCGAGTTGGTCGCGGGCGTCGTCCGTCATCCGCTCGGGCGTCCAGGGCGGCTGCATCACCAGCTTGATCTCGACCTCGCCCACGCCTTCTAGCTTTTCGACCGCCTCCTTCGACTGGCTCAGCAGTTGCGGGCCGGCGGGGCAGGCGGGGCTGGTCATCGTCATATCAACCGAGATGTCCTCGGCGCCCGACGCCTCGTTGGGCGAGACCGTCACGTCGTAGATCAGCCCCAGGTCGACGATGTTGACAAACAGCTCGGGGTCGATGACCTCTTTCAGGGCCTCTCGGACCGTGTCTTCGGCGATCGCCATACCCTCTCCCATCGGTGTGCCGCGGAACAGTGCTTGCATGATAGCGACAACCGCCTGCAATGGCAGCGTCCGCACATCAAGTCCGCCTGACGCGAACGCCCGACGCAAACGCCCGCTGCAACTCTCCGCTGCAAGCCTACCGACGAAAAACCGCAGGCCGCCCAAACGGGCGGCCTGCGGAGGGGTCTCGCGGGGCGTTTCCGGGCGGGGCCTGCCGCTAGTACACCACCACCATGTCGATGCCGAACGTGGTCTCGTTGTCGCGGCCATCGCCGTACCCAACGTCCGACGGCGTCCAGTCGTGCCGCACCTCGGGCCGGATCACCACGTTGGCGTGCGGCCGGTAGTTCAGGCCGTAGGTGATCTCGTAGAAGGACTGGCTGTCGGCCTTCCACCACTCAAGCCGCGCCCCGTACGCCAGGCAATCGTTGACGTTGTAGAACAGGTACTGGTTGATGCCGATCTGCTCTTGGCCGATCTCGTCGAGGTCTACCAGGTCGCTCTGCAGCACGTAGTTCAGGTTGTTCGACAGCGCGACGTCGAACACCAGGCTGTGGCTGTAGCCGTCGCGGCCCTGCGAGCGGAGGCCGAAGTTGCCAGCCGTGGAGATGTACGTGAACGTGATGTCGTCGCTGATGGCGCCGCTGAAGCCGCCAAGCCAGCTCGACCCGCCCAGGGCTTGGTCGAAGCCCGTGTCCCAGCCCAGGGTCCACCCGCCGTACAGTTCGATGTTCTCCAGGCCGCTGTACGTGGCCAGCACGCCGGTATGGGTGAACGGCTCGCTGTTGAAGAACGTGAGCGAGCGGCTGTAAAAAAAGTTGTCCGGGGCGGTCACCACCTCGTAGCCAACCAGGGTGAAGAAGTGCCCGGCGATCACCGACCAGTCGCCGGCGGCCAGCTCCACGTACGCCTGCGGCAGGGCCCAGCCGTACTCGCCGCGGTCGAAGCCGGTCGAGGCGTCCCACACCGGGCTGTCGTTGCCGAACGACTGCGTCTTCTGCGCGTCGGTGCCGTAGGCGATGTCGAAGCGGAAGCCCCAATCCACGCCGCACGAGCCGTCCGCCACCTTCTCCGCCCACAGCCACTGCTGGTGCAGGTTGATCTGGTCCGGCACGTCGTTGAACGCCCGCAGGTCGCCGAAGTTCCGCGACAGCGGTGTCTGCTGCGAGTGGTAGCCGATCTGGGTCCAGAGCCCAAAGTTGACCGCGCAGCAGTCGCACGGGTCGACCAGGCCCTTCAGCGAGCAGGGCTCGCCCAGGCAGCAGTCGCCAAACAAGCAGCAAGAATGGCCGCACGGCTCGCAGCAGGGCGACGGCTGGCAGCAGCTGGGCTGGACGCTGCAGTCGATCGCCTCGGCCGGGGCCGCGGCGTGAGCGTGCAGCGGCGCCGGCTCGGGGATGGCGTCGCTGGGCGACGCGCTGGCGCCCGCCGCCTCGGGGTCTTGGCTGTAGTAGCTGTCGTACGGCAGCGTGGTGGGCTCGAGCGACTTCGGCTGCAGCACCTGCGTCGCCGCGTCCAGGGCCAGGACGGGGCTCGCCAGCAGAGCGGCCGCCATCCATGCGGTGAGGGTGATCTTCATTCCGTTCAGCTCCGCGTAAAGGGAAACGGGCAGCCGCGGCTGTACAGCGAGCGCCCTCGGGCTCCGGATCAAAGCCTTCGGCGGGTTGCACGCACCTAGCACGCGGGGCAGGCCGGGCCTGCTGTCAGTGCTATCGGCCGCGGCGTGAGCGCAGGCAAGCAGAACAGCCGGGCGATTCTCTGCAAGATGCGTCGCCGCGGTAAAGTTTGCCGGCTGCGGCCAAGGCGCCGCGTACCGGCGCCGGCAAGGTTTGCCCAGGCCACGCAGAGCGTCGCTGGAGCGACGCGGCGGCTTACTCGGCGCCGGGCGGCGAGAGGACGTCGGCGAACAACGCGTCGACGAATTCGTCGGGGTTGAAGGCCGCCAGGTCCTCGTGCCCCTCGCCCGTGCCGATGAACTTCACCGGCAGGCCCAGCTGCTGGCGGATGGCCACGACCACGCCGCCCTTGGCCGTGCCGTCGAGCTTGGCGAGCACAATGCCGGTGCAGCCGGCGGCCTCGGCGAAGTTGCTGGCCTGGCTCACGCCGTTCTGCCCGGTCGTGGCGTCGAGCACCAGCAGCGTCTCGTGCGGCGCCCCGGGGCACGCCTTGGCGATCGAGCCGCGGATCTTCGTCAGCTCCGCCATCAGGTCGCGCTGCGTCTGCAGCCGGCCCGCGGTATCGACGATGCACACGCCGGCGCCCTCGTTGACGGCCTGCTCCGCCGCCTTGTACGCCACGGTCGCCGGGTGGGCGCCCTGGGCTTCTTTCACGATGCCCAGCCCGAGCCTCTCGGCCCAGATCGTGAGCTGCTCTACCGCCGCGGCGCGGAAGGTGTCGCCCGCGCCCAGCAGCACCGACTTCCCCTGCGACTTGAACAGGCCCGCCAGCTTGGCGATCGACGTCGTCTTGCCCGCCCCGTTGACGCCGCACACCATGACGACCGTCGGCCCCGACTCGGCGAAGCCGATGGGCGACTCCGGTTGGGCCATCAGCTCTTTGAGCTTCGCCTTGAGGACCTCGACCAGCTCTTCGAGCTGCACCACACGCCCCCGCATCTTGGTGGCGATCTCTTCGACCAACGCCTCGACCGACTCGTACCCCATGTCGGTGCGGAACAGGATGCCGCGGACCTCTTCCAGGAAGTCCTCGTCGATCAGCCGCCCCTCGCTCTTGAACAGGTCGCGGACGTCGGTCTTCAGCAGGCTGCCGGTCTTTTTGAGGCCCTGCTTGAGTCGGTCGAAGAATCCCATAGCCCGCCGGGTTCGCTGAAGGGGTGTTGTGTGCGACGCCGGTGTAGCAGCGTCGGCCTTGGTGCTGGACGTCCAGAAACAGTGCAGACCGCCTCGGCTTAGCGGATCAAGGGGCCGCGGACGGGCTTGGTTTGGGCAGCTTGTCCAGGATGCCGTTGACAAAGGCCGCCGAGGCGCCGCTGCCGAACCGCTTTGCCAGTTCTACCGCTTCGTTGATCGCCACGGCAGGCGGGGCGGCCTCGTGCAGCAGCTCGTACGCGCCCAGGCGGAGCACGTTGCGGTCGGTCGCCGCCATCCGCGCCATGCTCCAGTTGTCGGCGATCGCCTCGATGGCGGCGTCGATCTCTGCCTGACGCTGGCGGACGCCCAGGATCAGGTCGAGGCAGAACTCTCTTAAATCGGGCGCCTTGAGCCGGCCCTCGACGAACGCCTGCAGCTCCGCGGCGGTCTGCCGAGGATTGACGTCGTCCTCGAACAGTATCTGAAGGGCGACTTCGCGGGCTCGGCTGCGGCGCGGCATGGTAACGCAGTGGCTCGGTACTGGTGGCTCGTGGCGGGTGGGCCGGGACCTTGGCTGACGCACGCGGACGGCGGGGGCGGCGCACCCTCGCTACTTGGTGGGCAGAGCCCGCAGCAGCCCCACCATCTGCAGGGCGGCCTCCGCGCAGTCGACCCCTTTATTGCCGACGTCGCCGCCGGAGCGGTGGATCGCCTGCTCCATCGTATCGCACGTCAGCACGCCGAACAGGACCGGCAGCGAGTGCTCCGTCGCGATCCGCATCAGGGCGTCGGTCACGCCCTGGTTGATCCAGTGGTCGTGGGAGGTATCGCCCTTGATCACGGCGCCGAGCGTCAAGATGGCGCCGTACCGGCAGGTGTCCGCCAGCCGCTGGGCGACCACGGGTATCTCCCACGCGCCGGGCACCCACGCCACGTCGATGCTGTCATCGGCGACGCCTGCCTCGGCCAGCTTGGCCACGGCCCCGTCGAGCAGCTTCTGCGTAATCGACCTGTTCCACTCGGCGACGACGACCGCGTAGCGGGTGTTTGGCGTATCGCCGGCGGGCTGAATCACATTTGCCATGCAGGCATCGTATCGGCAGCGAGCCGGTGGCGGAAAACCCCCGGGTCGGCGGTGTTTAAATCCCCCGGGGTAAACCGCCCGGGCCAATCGGGGGGGGGGGGGAGGCCTGCGCATGGGGGGCCCCCGGGAACAACCGGAT
>JBCCQL010000044.1:0-12604 GCA_039024355.1 Planctomycetota bacterium | reverse complement strand
GGCGATCGCCCGCCTCAGCCGATCGACCGCGGGCAAGGCTCTCGCGTGCACGCTGCTGGCGTTCTCGGCCTTCTCCACAACCTTCCCGACGTGGAACCCGTGGACGCACCCGTGGGCCCACCGCTGGATGGACTACCTCGGCTGGCCTGCTCTGTAGCGGCCGCCGGGGCCGATCAGCCCTCGCCCAGCGCCGCGGCGACGGCCGCCCGGGCCAGCAGCTTGGCGCCGATGGGCAGGCACGCCTCGTCGATGTCGAACTGGGGCGTGTGCAGCCCGGGGCCCGGCGGGCTAGCCGAGCAGCCCAGCCGGAACATGGCCAGCGGGGCGTGGGCGCCGTACACGGCGAAGTCTTCGCTGCCCATGCTCGCGCGGCCCAGCTGGGCGACGCCGCCCTCGCCCAACAGGCCGGCCGCTTCGCGGCGGATGACGCCGGTCAGCGCCGGGTCGTTGTCGACCGCGGGCAGGCTGACCTCGAACTCGATGTGGATCCGCGTGCCGGTGATCTCCGAGACGCCGTGCGCCAGGTGGCGGATGTGGTCGATCGTCCGCTGCCGGACCGAGGCGTCGAGCGTCCGCACCGTGCCGCGGAGCATGACCGACTCCGGGATGACGTTGGCGGTGTCCCCGCCGGAGACCTGGCCGATGGTCACCACCACGGACTCTTGGCTGTCGGTAGCGCGGGGCACGTACTGGTACAGGGCGCCGATGAGCTGGGCCGCCGCGGCGATGGGGTCGCGCGACTCGTGCGGCCGGGCGGCGTGGCCGCCGCTGCCGGAGATATCGATCCGCATCATCTCGGCGAAGGCCGTCAGCACGCCGGGCCGCACGCCTACCGTGCCGGTCGCCAGCCGCGGGTCGACGTGCAACGCCACCAGCGACGCCACGCCCTCGACGGCGCCGGCGCCCACCATCTCCGCGGCCCCGGTGGCGGTCTCTTCAGACGGCTGCAGGATGCCACGCCAGGTCACCGGGCGGGGCAGGGCGCCCTCGGCGGCTAGCTGGTCGAGCGCGATCATCGCCCCCGCCGCGCAGGTGGCGTGGGCGTCGTGCCCGCAGGCGTGCATCACGCCGTCGCAGGTGCTGCGGTAGGCGGTCTGCTTGGCGTCTTGGAGCCGCAGGGCGTCGATGTCGCCGCGGATGGCCACCCGCCGGCCCGCCGCCTGGTCGTGGCTGTCGACCAGCACGCCGCGGCCCTCGGGCCCCATCCGCACGGCCATGCCGCGGTCGGAGAGCAGCTGGTAGAGCAGCAGGCTGGTCTGCAGCTCTTCGCCGCTGGGCTCCGGGTTGGCGTGCAGCCGCCGACGCAGGGCGACCAGCTGCTCAGAGAGCCCGTCGATGATCTCGTCGAGCCGGCTTCGCCACGCCATCGCCAACAACCATCAAGGACAACAAGGACACGAAGGGAGAGGGCAAGAGATGAGTCTCCTTAGCGCCCTTCGTGGCGAAACCTGCTCACCGCCCGACGAACTCTGGCGTGACCAGTTCCGGCAGCACGCCGGCTTCGTGGCCCATCTTTAGGAACAGGCTGACCGCCTCGCGGCCCCGCTCGCCGAAGTCCCGCGTCCAGTCGTTGACGTACATGCCTACGAACTTATCCGCCTTCTGGTTGTCCAGGTCGCGGCCGTACTGCAGGGCGTAGTCCAGGGCCGGCTGGCGGTGGTCGAGGCCGTAGGTGATGCTCTCGGTCAGCAGCCGCTCGACCTCGATCAGGTTTTCTTCGCCCAGGTCTTTGCGGATGGCGTTGGCGCCCAGCGGCAGCGGCAGGCCGCCGGTCAGCTCGTACCACCAGACTCCCAGGTCGACGATCAGCTTCAGGTCTTGGTCGCCGTAGGTCAGCTGGCCCTCGTGGATCAGCAGGCCGGCGTCGACGGGCTCGCCCTCGGCGCCGTCCTTGTACGGGTACCGGCCCGCGGCGACCGCCGGGATGATCTCGTCGAACGGGACGAGGACCGACTCAAAGTCTTGCCCCAAGAACAGCCGCAGCGACAGCGTCGCGCTGGTCAGCTTGCCGGGGATGGCGATCCGCTTCGCCTTGAGCTGCTCGGTGGTGAACTGCTCCCGAGCGACGATCATCGGGCCGTAGTTGTCGCCCATGCTCGCGCCGGAGTTGCACAGCAGGTACTTGTCCTGCAGGTGGGCGTACGCGTGGATGCTGACGGCGGTCAGCTCCAGCTCGCCAGAGAACGCCCGCTGGTTGAGCGTCTCGATATCGACCAGCTCGTGCGTGAATTCGTACTTGCCGGTGTCCAGCAGGTCTTTCGCCAACGCGTAGAACATGAACGCGTCGTCGGGGTCGGGGCTGTGGCCTACGCGGATCAGCATGGCGTGCGGCAGGGTGTGGAGTTGAGGAGTGCAGGGGTGAGCAGTGCGGGGGTGAGCAGTGGGGCGGCTTGGGCAGGAGCAGAGGCGGGCGTAGCCGGCAGGCTTACGGCCGCTCCCGGCAACGACACAATAGTACCGCTCCGCCGGTTTGACCTCCACCGGCCACGGGCCACGGGCCACGGGTCACGGGTCACGGGTCACGGGTCCGCACCTGCCCAGAAGCAATCTCGACGCCAAGTCCGCCGCTAACGCACCCGCGCCGAGCAAGCCCCGCCCGCGTCACGCCTCGAGCGACAGGCCACCCGCCGGCGGGTGGGCGGCCGGGGCCAGGGCCACCGGCTTGTGCGGCCCGCCGGTACGGGCGGGCTGTGTGGCTGCAGCGGCCGGCGCCGGCGCCTTGTCCGACGCGGTGCGGGAAGCCACCTTCTCGCAGGCGGCCCGCCACGTCACCCGGTCTGCCTCGAGCACACGCAGCGCCTCGGCCAGCTTGACCCGGTCCGTGTTGACGTACGCCATGGTCAGCCGCGTGAAGACGAAGCGGTACAGCTCCGCCAGCTTCACGTTGATCTCGTCGGTCGAGTGCTTCACGCCGGCCAGCATCTCGGAGACGACGTCCATCGCCCGCTTCAGCGGCTCGGCCGCGGCGTCGGCGTCGTTGGCCTCGTAGTGCTGGTCCGCCATCGAGGCGAAGCGGATCGCCCCCTCGATCAGCATCAGGTGCAGCTGGGCGGGCGACGCCGTGTTGATCTTCTGCTCGAGATACTCTCGCGGGGATTGGGCGCTCATGTCGGGTCCGTGATCAGCTGAGGGGAGCAAGCCGGTGCTTGGCGGGGATGGATTCGGCCGGCGCGGCCGCGGGTCGAGGGCGTCCTTACGCGGTGCTGCTGCTGCCGCTTGTCAGCGAGGCGAAGCCCTGGATCGACTCGATCGAGCTCAGGTTGGACTGCAGCAAGGAGATCGTCTCTTCCAGCTGGAAAAACTCTAGCAGCAGCCGGTCGCGCTCGCGGGTGAGCTGCTCGTTGAAGGCCGTGATCCGCTCGGCGTTGCCGTCGATGGTCCGCTGCAGCGCGTCGGACCGAGACGACAGCAGCGAGCTCTCGTCGGTGGCCAGCGAGTCGATGGCGTCGGTCAGCTTCTTCACGACGCCCGTCGCGTCGTCGGTGAACAGCTTCTCGACGCCCGACGGGTCCTCGGCGAAGGCGGCCGTGAGCTTCGCCGTGTCCAGGGACAGGGTGCCGTCGTCGTTCAGCGAGACGCCCACCGACTCGAGCGAGCCGAACTTCGCCCCGGCGATAAACCCGCCGGAGAGCACCCGCGCCAGGTCGGTGTCGACACGCAGGGCCTCGTTCTTGCCGAACAGGATGCCCGTGCTCAGCGTCTCGGCGTTGAAGTCGGTGACCGTGTCCAGGTTGGCCCGCACCGAGTTGTAGCTGTCGACCAAGTTCTGCACGGCGCCGACCAGGGGCGATGTGTCCGAGGTGACGTCGATCGTGACGGCCTGGCCGGAGGTCTCGTTGACCGTCAGGTCGAGGCCGTC
The DNA here is from genome assembly GCA_039024355.1 of Planctomycetota bacterium. Taxonomy (GTDB): domain Bacteria; phylum Planctomycetota; class Planctomycetia; order Pirellulales; family Lacipirellulaceae; genus JBCCQL01. Next base: position 8,745 of record JBCCQL010000044.1, on the reverse strand, counting down.
GACGACGCCGTTGAACTGGTTGGTGGCGGACGTGACGACAAACCCACCAGACGCCGCCGACCCGCCGAAGAGGGCGACCGCGTCGGCCGCGCGGCTCACCTCTTGGAAGCTGAAGCCCGTGGTCGAGCCGTCGATCAGCAGCTGGTTGTCGGCGCCCGGCGTGTCGGCGGTGATCGACAGCCGAACGCCGCTTAGGTCCGAGACGATCGAGGCCGTCACGCCGGCGCCCAGGTCGTTGATGCGGTCGACCAGCGTCTGCAGCGCGCCCTGCTCGGCGTCGGTGGCGGAGAACAGGCCGCTGCCGTTGATCGTCTGCTGCCCGTCGTCGTTCGTCGTGGGAGTGCGGCCGGCCAGGTTGAGGTCCGCGGCGGCGGTTCCGGAGCCCAGGTCGTTGACCGTGAGCGTGCCGGATCCGCCGGCCGTGTCGGTCAGCTCGATGCCCGTGCCCGCGCTGTTGACCGCCGCGGAGACACCGATGCCCGCGGCGTTGATCTCGTCGATGACGTCGCCGATGGTGAAGGCCTCGGACCCGGGCTCGTTCAGCACGATGGCGGCGCTCTGTCCCTGCGAGTCGACGATCTGGAAGATGCCCAGGTCGACGCCCGACCCGTTGTTGAGCGACGCCAGCGAGACCGACGTCGAAGACTGCTCGAGGTTGGTCAGGTCGACCGCGTAGCTCGCCGAGCCATCGATCACCGCCTGGCCGGCCTGGTTGGTGGCGGTCGAGGCGCCCAGCAGGTTGAGGTCGGCCGCGGCCGAGCCGCCGCCCACTTCGGCGACGGTCAGCGTGCCGGCGCCGGCGGCGGTGTCGGTCAGCAGGATGCCGTCGCCGGTGGCGTTGATCGATGCGGTGACGCTGATCGACAGGGCGTTGATCCGGTCGATCACGTCGCCCACGGTGGCGGCCTCGCTGCCGGTGGAGTCCAGGTCCACCGCCCCCACCGCGCCCGACGAGTCGGTGATGCGGAAGTCTCCCAGCGCGACGCCGGCCCCGCCGTTGAGCTTGCTGAGCGGCGTGGCCTCGCCCACGGTCTGCCGGTTCAGCGAGCCGCTGTCCACGGACGCGACGCCCGCGTTCACCGCGATGCCCAGCGCCGTGGCGGTGTTGCTGGCGTCGCCGTCGGCGACGACCAGCGAGGCCGAGCCGCCCACCGTGTCTTCGAGGACGATGCCGCTGCGGCTGTCGTTGATCCGGGCGCGGACGTTCGTGCCCGCGGCGTCGGTGTTGATCTGGTCGATGACCTCTTCGAGCGTCGTGAGACCGGTCAGATCGACCGTCGCGGTAGGCGACCCGGCGCGGTCTGTGATGCTGATCTGTCCGAGCGTGAGCCCGGCGCCGCCGTTCAGCTGGGCGACCAGCGTGTCACGCAGGCCGGAGATCAGCCGCGTGCCCGTCGCCGTGCCGGATGCGGTATCTGCGGCGATGCCCAGGTCGTCCGCCGCTGTGCCCACCCCGGCGTTGGCGATCACCAGGTTCGAGGCCGTGGCGCCGGTGTTGTCGGTCAGCGTGATAGAACGGCCATCGCTGGAGATGGCGGCCGTAAGGTTGCCGCCGTTGTCGGCGTCGTTGTTGATGGCGTCGATCACGGCGCCCACGGTTGTGGCGCCGGACAGGTCGACGCCGAACGTCGTTGTGCCGTCGCGGAGCGTGAAGGTCAGGTCGTCGACGTTGGTCAGGTCGTCGCTGATGCGTACGCCGGCGCCGTCGTTGAGCGTGGCGAGCCGCGTCGCGCGTGACAGGCCGTAGCGGTCCAGGCCGGTGAGCGTCGTGCCGGTGGTGCTCTGCCCGCCCAGGCCCAGGTCTTCGGCGGTCGTGCCCTGGCCGACGTCGCGGACGCTCAGCGTGCCGGCGCCGCCGGAGTTGTCGGTCAGCGTGAACGAGTCGCCGCTGGTCGACGCGGTGACCTGGACGTCGGTGCTGGAGTTGATAGCCAGCAGCACGTCGTCCACGGTCTGGGCCGCCCGCAGGTCGACGACGGCCGTGGCGCCGCTCTTGTCGGTGATGCGGAGCTGCCCCGCCTGGACGCCGGCGCCGTCGTTGAACTCCGAGAGGCTCACGCCGGCGTCGACTTGGCCGCCAAAGCCAAACCGCAGCGTGCCCCCGCCGATGGCCTCTGTCAGGTCCGAGAAGCTGCCGGACACGTACTGGTTTGCCGAGGCGTTCTGCAGCGGCGTGAACTGGTAGCTGCCAACCGCCGGCGTGGAACCGGTGGGGATGCTGGTCGACACGGCCGCGCTGCTGGACGTGGCGTTGCGGCCGGCGAACGTCGAGGGGCTGTTGAACCGCGTCGCGGAGAACTGCAGCGAGAGCACCAGCGAAGAGAGCGTGTCGACCGCCGACCGCTCGGCCGTCAGCTCTTGGTTGCGTACGGTGAGCTGGTCGCGTGGGCGGGCCGAGATGGCGATCAGCTGGTCGACCGTATCCTGGATCGGGAGCCCGGTGATCAGGCCGATGCTGGACTGGATGGCTGACACGGTTTTCGCCTGCCGTGGGGCTGGTTCTCAGGGCCGTGAACGCGGTGCGCGGTTTTGCATCGAAAGCCTAGGCCACGCCGGGCGCGCACGCCTGCTCAAGCGGTATCGGCTAGGCAAAGTTGCCGGCATGAGGCGTATCGCCGCGGGGCGGCTGGGGTGCGGGGCGCCGCGCACGAAAAAAGCCGGCCCGGCCCGCGGGGGGCCGAACCGGCTTGGTAGCTCTGCCTTTACCGTGCCGCCGCCGCTTAACCGAGCAGCGCCAGCACGTTCTGCGGGTTCTGGTTGGCGATCGCCAAGACCCGGGTGCCCGACTGCACGAGGATCTGCGACCGGGTCAGCTCCGCCGTTTCGGCGGCGAAGTCGGCGTCGCGGATCGAGCTCTCGGCCTCGGTCAGGTTTGAGAGCGTGTCGTTCAGGGCGTTCCGGTTGGTCTCGAGCGTCGTCCGCTGGAAGGCGCCCAGACGGCCGCGGAGCGACGTCACCTGGTCGATCGCCTCTTCGACGATCGCCGCGGCGGTGGTCGGGTCCGCGTTCAGGTCCGCCGTGCCGCCCGACTGGAGCTGGAACAGCGACCCGCTGACGCCGCCCAGGGCGGCCGTGTTGACGCTGCTGATGCCCAGGCGTGCCTGCTGGTTGGACACCACGTCCGGGCCCAGCTGGAACAGGGCGCCGCCGCCGTCGATCGTGAACGACGAGGTGCCGGTCGTGTCGGCGGCGACGGTCGTCGTGAGGTCGAGCGTGGCGGTGTTGATCGACAGCGTGTTGCCGTCGCCGGTGGCCTGCACGCCGTTGACCGTGGCCTGCACGTCGGTGCCCACGGTCCGGGCGCCGTTGCCGCCGAACGCCGTGGTGAACGTGCCGTCGGAGGCCTCGTCACGCACGTCGATCTCCACGACGGCGTTGCTGCCGTACTCGGAGGACAGCAGCTCGAGCGTCGTGCCGTTGGCCGCGGCCGTGACGCCCGTGGCGTCGCTCACCAGGTTGATCTGGTTGACCAGCGTCGACAGGTCGGTGCCGGCCTGGAGGTTGAACACCTCCGAGCCGAGCTCGCCGGCCAGCTCGATCACCGCGTCCCGGGCCAGGCCGCCGCTGGCGTCCACGCCGCCCGTCAGGTTGGTCGAGACGGGCGAGGTGTTGTCGTTGGCGTCGTTGGCGTCGAACGTCCCGGAGCCGGCCGTGCCGGTCAGCGTGGCGGTGTAGCCGCTCTCGGAGTTGATCGCCGAGACGATGTCCGCCAGGTTGTAGGTCGACGTCGAGTCGACCGACACCGTGATGTCGGTCCCGCTCACCGAGACGTCGATAGCGCCCGTGGTGCTGTTCGACGTGTTGAAGGTGAGGTTCCCGTCGAACGCGGCGCCGGTGCTGGCGGACGCGACCGTGATCACGTCGTTACCGGCGTCGCGGCCGCCGGTGAGCGTCGTGTTGCCGTCGCCGGCGTTGAAGTTCGCGGTGTCGAACGTCCGGCCCGGCGTCGCAGCCGTGGCGGTCTGGATCTCGGCGATCTGCGACGCCAGCACCGTGGCGATGTCGCCGTAGGTGACGGTCTCGGTGTTGTCGACCGTGACGGTGTAGCCGTTGGTCGCGTCGCCCGAGACGGCCACGACGTCCAGCGAGCCGCCGCCGCCGTCAACCACGTTGCCCTCGGCGAAGCTGATGGACAGGTTGCCCAGGGCGCCGGCCGCTGTGGTGCCGGTGATGGCGATGGTGTCCGCGTTGGTCACCTGGGCCTGCGAGCCGGTCACCGCGACCGCCGCTGCCGGGGCGACCGCCTGGCTCTCGCGGGCGTCGAAGTCGAAGCTCGCGGTGCCGTTGATCGTCGCCGTGGCGACCTCGGAGATCTGGTTCTGCAGGAACGTGGCCAGGTTATCGAGGTCCACCACCGCGTCGTTGGCGATGGTGACCGTGTAGCCGGTGGCGGCGTCGCCTGAGATGCCGGCGGTGATGCCGTCCGAGCCGTCCGCGTCGGTGATCGAGGACGTGGCGACGGTCTGGATGTCGAGGTTGAAGTCCAGGTTGCCGCCGGCCGCGGTCGTCAGCGAGATCGTCCGGTTCTCGGTCGCCGAGTCGGCGCCGACGACGTCCGTCAGCTGGAAGGTCGACGGGACGCCGCTGCCGGGGATGCGGATCAGGTCCGCGCCGGTCCCTGCGTCGATCACGGCGTTGAAGTCGTTGTCCGACCCGTCGCCCGCCTCGCCGGCGTTGATGGCGTCGATCACGTTCTGCAGCGACGCGGCGCCGGACGCCTGCGTGACGTTCACGGTCAGCGTGTTGGTGCCGGCGTTGTAGTCCGCCGAGGCGGCGCCCTGGCTGTAGCTGATGGCCAGGTTCTTGACGCCGTTGCCCTCGGCGCCGTCGGCCTCGCTGTTGTCGACCGCGGTCAGGCCGATCTGGGCGCCGCCGCTGATGGCGGTGGTGGTCGCCGCGGTGGCCTGGGCGCCGCTGATGGTCGTGGCGCCGCCGGTGGAGGTCGCCGTGTAGAGGTCGTCGCCGTTGCCGCCGGTGCCGTCGGCGCCGTTGTTGATGGCGAGGATGATATCGTTCACATCGGCGCCGCCGCCCAGGGCCGCCTGGATGTTGATCGTCAGCGTCGTGCCAGAGATCGACGAGCTGTCGGACGCCTGGCCGCCGTTGATCACGACGGTGTTGATGTTCGCGTTGGCGGCGTTGCCTGCGGCGTCGGCGACGATGTTGATCGTCTCGCCGGCGACCGTCAGCTGGCCGGTTGCGGTCAGGTCGAACGAGCCGTCCGCCTGGGTCGACCCGGTGGCGTCTTCGACGGTGAACACAACCGACCCGGTTGCCGCCTGGGCGGCCGTTGTTTCGAAGGGCAGCGACACCGTACCGGTCGAGGCGACCGCCGAGTCGCTGAACGTGAGTGTGCCGCTGGAGGCGACGCCCGCCACGCCGGCCGCGATGCCGCCGACGTCGATCTGGGCACGCGTGGCGGCGGTTTCGACGTCCACGTCTACGCTGATTTGGCCTGTTGCGCCCAGGTTGGCTTGGTCGATCTGCAGGTTGCTCAGGTTGCCGAAGTTCGAGCCCGGCGAGGTGATGAAGTCCAGCGAGCCGTCCAGCAGCCGGCGGCCCTGGAACGTGGTGGTCTGGGCGATCCGGTTGAGCGCCTCGAGCGACGAGTCGACCTGCAGCTGGTTCGCCGCGATCTGCTCGTCGGACAACGCGCCGGAGTTGGCCGACTCGGTGACCAGGCCGCGGATGTCGTTCAGCAGCGAGCTGACCTGCCCCAGCGCGGAGTCTGCCGTGGCGATCACCTGGTTGGCCCGGTCGGTGTTACCGATGGCCCGCTGGATGGACGTGATGTCGCTCCGCAGGTTCTCGCTGGCGATCAAGCCGGCCGGGTCGTCGGCGCCGGTGTTGATCCGCAGACCGGTGGAGAGCCGGTTGAGCGACTGGCTCAGGCTCTCGTTGGCCCGGGCCAGGTTGTTCCGGCCGATCAGCGAGCCCACGTTGGTGTTGATCCGTGTCATGGCTTCTCAAACCCCTTCGAAAATTAGCAGTTCCCAACGGAGACCGGACTGGGGAGTCCTGGGCGACTCCGGCCTGCTGGTTGGCTGTTGACGCCGGGCGGGCACACGCCGCTCGGCCGCGTTGGCAGCAACTCCACGTAGGTTGTCGTTCCTTGATTGGCCGGCGTTCGAAGCCCCCGGGGAAGGGGCCTCGGCGTCCGGGCCTCGGGGAGCCATTCCCCTCACGCCCGGCCGACGCACAGCGCCAACTGCCTGCGGCCGCGCCCGCTGCACGCCCAGCCAGTTTTCGGGGGAGCCTGGCGGGGCGTTTGGCGGTGCGGGCCGCATCGGCCGGGGCTGGATTGCCACCAGTGGCGGCTAGCTAGCTCCGGGCCTATGCCAACGTATCGTCCGCTTCGCGCACCCGGCTTAGGGCGCCGGGGGCTTTCCGGGCGATTGCCGTGGCCCGTAACCGGCATAAACGGTCCTGGCCGTCACATCCGGAAAGCTGCACGCGAAAAGAAAGGTCGCCGGCCGCGGAAAAGGCTTGAAGCAGGGCGGCCGCGCACGGCAGACCGAGGCACTAGGGGCGGCGCGGATTGCAAGCCGCCGGCTCACAAGTGGGTGAGCGGCGTGCAGAAGCGGGCAGGAAACGAAGCGTCGGGCGGCGGTGCGTGGCCGCCGGCCGCTACTTCTTCTCGCCCGGGCGGCCGACGCGGCGGGCGTCTTCGGTGCCGACCTGCGAGGCCCGCTGGTTCTCACGCTGGATCGCCTCGTACACCTCGCGGCGGTGCACCGGGATCTCGACAGGCGCGTCGATGCCCAGCCGGACCTTATCGCCGCGGACATCCACGACGGTGATCACGACGTTGTCGCCGATGATGATGCTCTCGTCGCGTTGCCTAGACAGGACCAGCATAGGGGCTCCTTCGCGCGGCGCGGCCAGCGCGGTGACTCGTGGACCGATTTGGGGGCGGGTGTCGTACGCGGTGCTGCAAAGAGTCTGCCCAGCCGCGAGCGGGGCGTGGGCGCAGCCCGGCGACGTAAGAGAGCCATCGGCCAGCCGGCGGGCATTCTGCACCCACGGGCGGCGCGTGCCGGTTGTTACGCCCGTAGCGGCCCGTAGCGGCCCGTAGCCACCCGCCTGTCGGGGTGGGGCAAAGCCGGCGTGTTCAGGCGGAGCGGCGGAAGGGCACCGTAGCGCCCAGGACGTACTGCACCGCGTGGTCGTCCTTGGCGATGATCTGGCGCCCGCTCTTGGTCGCCAGGCAGACGACGATAGGCGCCTTGAGGTTGACGGCCAGCCCCTCGGGCGTCTTGTTGACGACCACCACCACCTGGGCGTCCTTGGCCTCGCCGCTGGGCGCGTTGCCGTCTGCTCCGCCGAGGCCAAGCCCGGCCACATCGCGGCCCGACACCCGCACCTGGTAGTCCGGCACAAACCGCCGCGGGCTGACCACGGCCAGGGCAAGGTCTGCCCGCTCGGCGCTCTGCAGCCACGCGAGAGCCGGGTTCTGGGCGTCGGCCAGGATGATCCACCTGCGGCAGTCTTCCATGCCGATCAGGCCCTGGGCGAACGAGAGCACGTCGGCCTCGGGCACTTCAATCGGGCCGAACCGCGTCGTTTTGATCTGCATCCGTTTGCCTCCGCCTGCCTTGCTTCACCAGCCACGCCGCGTGCGGGGATCGCCCGCGGTATCGGTTGCATCGGCTCGCCCGGTTGCACGGGATGAACCAAAAAGCGAACGGCGCACAGCCCCATCCAACCGGCGCCGCGGCCACGCTAGATGAAGTTCAGGATCGACAGCTGCAGCAGGCTGGCCGTTGTTTGCAGCGAAGCCTGCATGGCGAACTGGCGGGCCGTGAAGTCGGAGATGGCCTGCGTGAGGTCGACGTCCAGCTCCTCGGACAGCGTCGACCGCAGCTCGACCTCTTCGTCCTCCAAGCGGAACTGCAGCGAATTCAGGCTCTGCAGCCGGGAGCCGATCTCGCCGCGGGCGGCGGTCGCCCGGTCGAGGTCGTCGTCGAGCCGCTCGATCGCGGCGCCCACCGGCGGCGCCGCGTCGACGCCGCCCGTGAGCGCCTCGGCCAGCCGCAGCAGCGAGTTGAACACGCTGTCCACTTCGATCGTGTTGCGATCGTCGCTGGTCAGCACGCCGCCGACGCTCACCGCCTGCGGCGGGTCGGCGCCGGCAGAGAAGAAGCCGAGCCGCTCGGCGACGCCGCCGGTGACGGTGATCGTGCCGTCGCCCGCCGCGCTGGCGTCGACGCCGCCGGTGGTGCTGAACGCGGCGCCGGGGGTGTTGACGTCCCCCGGGCCGGCCGTCGCGGCGCCGGACTGGGCCGTGACGTTGTAGCCCGGCAGCTGGGCGTCGATGCTCGCGGCGATGGCCGCCGTGTTGGGCGTCGTCCCGCCGAGGTCGACGGTGATCACGCCGCCCGCCACGGATGTGGCCAACGCGCCGGACGCGGTGTTCACAACTTCGAGCGTAAACGCCTGGTCGCCCGCCACGCCGGTGGCCGCCGCCTCGAACTGCAGCGTGTCCCCCGCCAGGCTGGCCGTGCCGGTCGATGCGACGCCGGTCACCAGCGGGTCGGTGCTGGTGAGCGTGATGCCGTTGCCGGAACTCGCCAGCGAGGCGGTCACCACGCCGCCGGTCTGCGTGTTGATCGCGGCGATAAGCTCATCAACGGTGCGGACGTTCACGACCAGCGCACCGTTGACGATCTCGCCCAGCTCGACCGAGACGTTGGTCACGACGCCGTTGCCGTCGTCCAGCGCGAGGGTAAGCTCCCGCTCGTCGGC
>JBCCQL010000043.1:0-12605 GCA_039024355.1 Planctomycetota bacterium | reverse complement strand
GGCGCCTCGCATGGGGGCCACCGCCACGCCCCGCACGACGCAAGCCACGCCCCGCGTCGCGACGCGGCCGGCGCCCTACCCCAACACCGGGGTTGGTCGCCCAGCCCACGGCTTTGGCGGCCCGGCCCACGGCATTGGAAACTCAGCGCCGCCCAGCAGCGGCGCCGGCGACGCTTCCAACAGCGGCGTAAAGCCAGAAGACGAGCCGCTCAAGCCGCTCGCCCGGCTGTCGGGCCGGATCCTGCCCTTCGACCAGCAGCCTAAATGACCCGCACCGATCAAGCCTTCATCCAGGCGTACCAGCGGGCCGAGCGCCCGGCGCCGCCTGTCACGACGTCCGCACCGCCTACGCCGGTCGAGGGCGGCGTGGCCTACCAGCGCACGTCCGCACGGCACGGGCCGCACGCCGCGTTTGGCGCCGCGGCCGCCACGCAGCGGCGGGCGCGGGCGCCCCTGTCGGAGGTCATCGCCGAGCGGATGCGGCACGCGGCCGCTGGCATCCTGCCGACGCCCACGCCGGACTGCGGCACGCAGGTCGGCGCCTTCCGCTGGCCGCCCATCGTCGCATCGCTCGCCGGGCGGCACCACGAGCAGTACCTCGACCTGGTAGCCGCCGCCGTGACGCTGAGCGAAACCAACGCCTCCGCGGCGGGCGCCGTGCTGGGCGTGGCCGGCGTTCAGCCCGGTTCTGGGGCGTCGACCACGGTGCTGGCCATCGCCCGCAGCCTGGCGCCGCAGCACGGGCCCGTAGCGATCGTCGACGCCGACACCGCGGGCAGCCGGCTGGCGGCGTCGCTGGGCGTGCTCAAGGCGCCGCCGCTGGCCCACGTGGCCGCCGCCGGTGGGCGGGCGGGCGAGGCGGTGGTGCACGCCGTGGAGGACGGGGTCTCGCTGGTCGTCGCCGGGCGGTTCGACCCGGCGCACGCCCAGCGGGGCCGAGAGCTGACGGCCAAGATCGCCACGCAGCACGCCCTGACGCTGATCGACTTCGGCCCGCTGGCGCCCCAGACCATGGCGGCAACCCAGCCGGTGACGGTGGCCGAGGGGCCGCTGAGCGTGGCGATCGAGGCGCTGCGGCCGGCGGGCGTGGTAATCGTCCGGCGAGAGAGCGACCTGGCCGCCGCCGTGGGAGACGCGCAGCAGGCAGTCTTGGCGGCGGGCGCGGCGCCCGTGGGCGTGGTAGCCAACCGCGTCGGCACGCTGTAGCAGCGGCGGGCGTGGGGACCTAGCACGCCTTCGACGGAACAACCTCGGCCAATGGCCACGCACCGGATGCCACACACGGGATGCCACTAACCGGATGTACGAAGCGTACTGGCAACTCGACAGCAAGCCGTTCGCGGCCGCGGCCGCCCAGGGCGGCGCCGCGTTCTTCGCCGGCCAGACGCACACGGGCGCCCAGCTCAAGCTGCGCTACGCCATCGAGCAGCGGAGCGCGGCGGCCGTGCTGGCCGGGCCCGCCGGCGTCGGCAAGACGCTGCTGGTGCGGCGCACGCTGGCGGAGCTCGACCCGCGGTCGACGCCGGTCGCCTGGGTCGTCTTCCCGCAGATGAGCCACCGCGACCTGCTGGCCTACCTGGCCAACCGGCTGGGTGCGCCGGCGCCCGAGCAAGCCACCGCCGCGGCCCACCCCAACGCCACAGCCCAACACGCTGCTACCCAGTACACTGTCGACGAGTCGATCCTCCGGCTGGAGCACCTCTTCGCCGGCCACCAAGCGGCGGGCCGCCACGCGGTGCTGGTGATCGACGAAGCCCACCTGCTAGAAGACACCGGCCTGCTCGAGACGATCCGCCTGCTGCTGAACCTGGGCCCCGACGGCCGGCCCACGGTGACGCTGCTGCTGGTGGGGCAGATGGGGCTGCTGTCCGCCCTGGGCCGCACGCCGGCGCTCGAAGAGCGTGTGGCCGTCAAGTCGCTGCTGCGGCCGCTGTCGGTCGACGAGACCGGCGAGTACATCCGCTGCCGGATGGAGGCCGCCGGCGCGGCACGCGAGGTGTTTACCGGCGACGCCGTCGAGATGATGCACGCCCTGACCGGCGGCGTGCCGCGGCGGATCGACCGGCTGGGCGACCTGGCGCTGGTGGTGGGCTTTGCCGACGGGCGGCCGACGATCGACGACGATCACGTCGAGTCGGTCAGCCGCGAACTGCTCAGCATCGCTCCGGAGTAGCGGGCTATTGGGTGACGGGCGACTACGTGACGGGCGATTGGGCGCCGAGCGCCTGAGTGGCGGCGCACCCATGACGCCCCCCAGCCAAGCCGGCGGGTGGCGGCTAAACTGCGGGCATGGACGACGCAGCGCTACGCCACCTCGCCCAGCAGCTGCTGGCCGGCGAGATCACCGCCGAGGCCTTCGCCCGCCACGCCGGTGCGGCGGCGACGACCGCCCGGCTGGACCAGCACGCGGTGTCGCTGGATGTTGACCGCCGCCGCCGGTGCGGCTTCCCCGAAGTCGTGTACGGTCAGGGCAAGCCGGCCGAAGCCGTTGCCGAAGCGATGCGGGTGCTGGTCGATCGCGGCGACCCGGCCTTGGCCACCCGCGTGACGCCCGAGCAGGCCGAGGCGGTGCAGGCGCTGTTGCCGGGCGTGCGTCACAACCCGGTCGCCCGCGTCCTGCGTGCCGAGCCGCGGCCGCCCGAAGCCGCCGCCGTGGAGCCCGCGGGCACGGTGGCCGTCATCACCGCCGGCACCACGGACCTGCCGGTGGCCGAGGAGGCACGCGAGACGCTCGACTGGATGGGCGTCGCGGCGCCGTTGATCACGGACGTGGGTGTCGCCGGGCCGCACCGGCTGCCGGACCGGTTGGCGGAGTTCGCCTCGTCGGACGCCGTGGTCGTCGTGGCCGGCATGGAGGGCGCCCTGCCCAGCGTCGTGGGTGGGTACGTCGCGTGCCCCGTGGTGGCGGCGCCCACCAGCGTCGGCTACGGGGCCAACTTCGGCGGCCTGGCCGCGCTGCTCAGCATGCTCAACAGCTGCGCGTCGAACGTGGCGGTGGTGAACATCGACGCCGGGTTTAAGGCGGGGTACCTGGCCGGCATGATCGCCCGGCGGGCCGCGCTCCCCGCCACGGGCCCAGCTACGGGCCCGGCCTCGGTTTCAGCTTCGGATTCGGCGCCGCAGCATGATTGACCTGACCGACACGCCGCTGCCGACACTCGCGCCCCGCCGGGCCAACAGCCACAAGGGCGACTACGGCCGGGCGATGATTGTCGGCGGGTCGCGCGGCATGAGCGGCGCGGTGGCCATGGCCGGCCTGGCGTGCCTCCGCAGCGGCGCTGGGCTGGTGACGCTCGCCGTGCCGGAGTCGGTGCAGCAGACCGTCGCCGGCTTGTGCCCCGCGTACACCACGCACGGGCTAGTGGAGGACGACCGCGGCCGCATCCACTGGGCCAACGCCTACGACCTGGCGGTGATCGCCCCCGACTACGACGCCTGGGCCGTCGGCCCGGGGCTGGGCGGCCCGGGGCTGGGCGGTCCGGGTATGGGCGGGCCGGGTATGGGCGGCCCGGGCTTGAGCCAGACGGGCGTGGGCTGGCCGGACCAGTCGGCCGAGCTGGTTGGCCGGATGTACGCCGACTGGCCCGGCCCGCTGCTGGTCGACGCCGACGGGCTGAACGCCCTGGCGGCGCAGGAACACACGCACGGCCCGCTACTTACTCGCCCGGGCGGGCCACGCATCTTGACGCCGCACCCGGGCGAGTTCGCCACGCTGGCCGGCGGCGGCGACGCGAAGGCGGCGGCCTCGAGCGGCGAAGACGCCCGACGCGTCGACGCCGCCGCGGAGCTGGCCTACCGCGACGAGACCTCGCAGACGGTCGTCGTGCTCAAGGGCCACCGGACCGTCGTGACCGACGGCCGCCGCTACGCGCTCAACCCCACGGGCAACCCCGGCATGGCGACCGGCGGCAGCGGCGACGTGCTCACCGGCGTGATCACCGCGCTGGTGTGCCAGGAGCTGCCGCCGCTCGAGGCTGCGCGGCTGGGCGTGTTCGTCCACGGGCGGGCCGGCGACCTCGCCGCAGCGAAAACCGGGCAGGCCTCGCTGATCGCCACCGACCTGATCGATCACCTCCCCCCCGCCTTTCATTCCCTAGCCCAAAAGCGGTAGCCCCGATTCCTCCGCCCCACGTCCCACGCCCCCCGCCCCCTTTTTCACCCTTCACCCTTCCAACTTCACCCTTCACCCTTCGCGCCCCCGTGCCCATCCTCCGCCACCTCGACGAACTCCCGGCCGACGCCCGCGGCGGCGCCGTGGCCATCGGCAACTTCGACGGCGTGCACCTGGGCCACGCACGGATCATGCAGACGCTGCTGGCCCGCGCCCGCGAGTACGACGGGCCGGCCGTGGTGTTCACGTTCGACCCGCACCCGGTCCGGCTGCTGCGGCCGGAGAAGAGCCCGCCGCCGCTGACCTGGACCGAGCGGAAGGCAGAGCTGCTGGCCAACCTGGGCGTCGACTGGGTGATCGCCTACCCGACGGACGAGGCGCTGCTGCGGCTGTCGGCCCGGGCGTTCTTCGACCGGATTGTGCGGAACTCGCTCGACGCGCGGGCGATGGTCGAGGGGCCCAACTTCTACTTCGGCCACAAGCGCGAGGGCACGATCGACGTGCTCCGCCGCCTCACGGGCGAGGCCGGCGTGCAGCTAGACATTGTCGCGCCCGTAGAGATGCACGACGGGCTGGTCTCTAGCTCGCGTGTCCGCCGGCTGATCCAGCACGAGGGCGCGGTGGGCCTGGCGCGGCAGATGCTCTCGGCGCCGTACCGCCTGCGGGGCATCGTCACGCACGGCGCCGGGCGTGGCGCCAAGATCGGCTTCCCGACGGCCAACCTCGAAGGCATCGACACGCTGCTGCCCGCCCACGGCGTCTACGCCGCGCTGGCCAGCGTCGAGCAAGACCGCGTGCCGGCCGCCGTCCACATCGGCCCCAACCCGACGTTCGGCGAGAACGCGTCGAAGGTGGAGGTGCACCTGATCGGGCGTGACCAAGCGTTGTACGGCAGGCCGCTGGAGGTAGACTTCCTCGACCGCCTGCGAGACATCCAGCCGTTCGACTCGGTCGAGCTGCTCGTCAAGCAGCTGCACCGCGACGTGGCCGAAGCCAGCGCGGTGGGCGAAGGGGTTTTGAGTGCGGAGTGCGGATTAGGGAATGCGGAATGACGCGCAAGCGGGTGGCAGGCGTCGCTTACGCGTCATTCCGCATTCCGCAATCCCCATTCCGCATTTTCCCAACCGTCGCGCTCCATTCGTTCCGACGACGCCAACCAGTCCCGACAGAGCCAACGCATGATCATCAACTGGGCGCCGCTGATCGAACTTGTGGACGCGCACGAGTCGTTCGTGCTGACCAGCCACACGCGGGCCGACTGCGACGCCGTGGGCAGCGAGCTGGGCATGGCGGGCGTCTTGGAGGCGCTCGGCAAGCGGGTGCGGATCATCAACGCCGACGCACCGCCGCCGCACATCGCCTTCCTTGACCCCGCGGGCAAGGTCGAGGTGCTGGGCCACGGCGCCACGGCCGCCGACGCCCATGCCGCGGACGTGCACCTGGTGCTCGACACCAGCGCATGGGGCCAGCTGGGCGAGATGGCCGACGTCATCCGCGCGTCGCCCGCCCGCAAGGCGGTGATCGACCACCACGTGAGCGGCGACGACCTGGGCGCCGTGGTCTTGAAGGACACCACGGCCGAGGCGACCGGCCGGCTGGTGATCGAGGCGGCCGAGGCGTTGGGCGTCGCCCTCACCAAGCCGATCGCCGACCCGCTGTTCTGCGCCATCGCGCCGGACACCGGCTGGTTCCGCTTCCCGTCGGTGACGGAGAAGACGTTCGCCGCGCTCGCCAAGCTGGTCGCCGCCGGAGCCGAGCCCTCGGCCGCCTTCAACACGCTGTACGAGCAGAACACGGCGGCCCGCGTACGCCTGCACGGCCGGGTGATGGAGCGGATGGCGACCACCCACGGCGGGCGGGTGGCGTACTCCGCGGCGCGGGAGTCGGACTTCGCCGAGACCGGCGCCCTGGTGTCCGACACCGAGGACGTAGTCAACCGGCTGCTCAGCGTCGCCGGCGTCGAGGTGGCGGCGCTGCTCGTGTGGATGGACGCCCAGCGGACGAAGGTCAGCCTCCGCAGCCGGGGCGATTTTGACGTCCGCGAGGTAGCCGAGGAGTTCGGCGGCGGCGGCCACACGAAGGCCGCCGGCGTGCGTGTGCCCGGCACGGTGGACGACGCCCAACGCATGATCCTCGAAGCCCTCGGCCGGCGGCTGGTTTGATTAGCGGCCGCGGCTGGTTTTGGTCGGCGCGCTGGCGTGCCCGCAAAACCGTTAAAGCCTGCTCATCCGGCCCGCCGATAAACGCCTGAGAGCAGACTCTCTCGACTGGCTTTTCGTGGGGTGCGTGGGGCATGTGGTGCCGTCATTGCCAGCAGGACGTGCCGGCCGTTGCCCGCACGCCAAGCACCGGTGTGCAGTGCGCGCGGTGCCAGCAGCCGCTCACGCAGCCGCAGGCGGCCGCGGGGCAGAAGCCGCCCGTCGCCGGCGCCGAGGGCCCGGACGACGCCGTGGTGTTTGAGCCCTGGAAGCTGGCCGACGTGCTCGGCCCGGACGACACGCAGCGGATGCGCGAGATCCGTCACCAGCTGCGGTCCGCGCAGGCGCATTCGCGTTCGCACACGCCCGCCGAGCGGACGCTGCGCATTGACCCGCCAGCCGCGGCCACGCGTTCGGCGGCTGCCGACGGGCTTCACCAAACCGATCGACCGGGCCAGGCGGCAACCGGCTGGCCGGCCGGCTTCACGCTCCCGACGCCGACCCCAGGGCCAACGCCGCAGCGGGCGGCAATGGGCGAAGAGCCGCACGCCACACCACGCGACCAAACCAGGCCCGGCCAGCTGGCGGCCTGGTGCTTCGCACTGCTGGGCGCGGTGCTGCTGGGCGCGGGCATTGGGCTGCTGGGCTGGTCGCTGGCCGCCCAGCGGGGCGACCTGTGGGACTGGGGCCTGGCGGCCACGCTCGGCGGCCAGGGGCTGATGATCGTTGGCCTGGTGCAGCTGCTGGCCAACCTGTGGACCGGCAGCCGCGACGCCACCGCACGCCTGATCCGCCTGCAGTACGAGGTGCGGCGCCTGCAGCGGTCGGCCGATTCGCTGGCCGGCATGCACACCGCCACGCCGTCGGCCTTCTACGCCGACCTGGCGAAGGGCTCCAGCCCGCACGTTTTGCTCGCGGGCCTGCGCGGGCAGGTCGAGGAGCTCACCTCCCGGCTGGCCGACGGCTAGCCGCCCAGGCCTTAGCTGCCCGGCCTTAGCCGCCCGGCCCTAACTGACGACGCGCCGCTCGATCTCCTCGACAGCGTCGTCGAGCTTTACCCGCACCTGCTCCAGCGTGTCGCGGTCGCGGAGGGTCACGGTCTTGTCGGTCAGCGTGTCGCCGTCGACGGTCAGGCAGTACGGCGTGCCGGCCTCGTCCTGCCGGCGGTAGCGGCGGCCCACGGCGCCCTTCTCGTCGTAGAACGCGGGGAACTTCTTCTTCAGGGCGCGGTATAAGTCCTTGGCGACCTCGGGCATGCCGTCCTTTTTTACCAGCGGGAAGACGGCCGCCTTGATCGGCGCCACGCGGGGGTGCAGCTTCATCACGACGCGGGTCTGCTCCTTGCCCTTGTCGTCCGGCGCGGTGTCCTCGGTGTACGCCTCGCACAACAGGGCGAGCGCCCCGCGGTCGGCGCCGGCCGAGGGCTCGATCACGTGCGGCGTGAACCGCTCGCCGGTCGCCTCGTCGCGGTAGGTCAGGTCCTTGCCGCTGCCGCGGTGCAGCGGCTTGCCGTCCTCGCCCTGCTGCACTTCGAGCGGGTTCGAGTTGGGGTCGAGCTTGCCCTCCGTGTGGCTCCGCAGGTCGAAGTCGCCGCGGTGGGCGATCCCCTCCAGCTCGCCGTACTCGCCCTCGGGCAGGAAGGGGAAGGCGTACTCGATGTCGGCCGTGCCGGTCGAGTAGTGCGAGAGTTCGCCCGCGTCGTGGTCGCGGAGGATGAGGTTCTCGCCCGACAGGCCCAGCCCCCGCCACCACGCCATCCGCCGGTCACGCCAGTAGCGGTACCATTCCTGCGACTGGCTGGGGTGGCAGAAGAACTCGATCTCCATCTGCTCGAACTCGCGGCTGCGGAACGTGAAATTCCGCGGCGTGATCTCGTTGCGGAAGCTCTTGCCGATCTGGGCGATGCCCACCGGCACGCGCACACGCGAGCTGTCGATCACGTTCTTGAAGTTCACGAAGATGCCCTGGGCGGTCTCGGGCCGCAGGAACGCCGCGTCCTCCGGCCCGCCGAGGGCGCCGATGGTGGTCTTGAACATCAGGTTGAAGTCGCGCGGCTCGGTGAGCGTGCCGAGCTGGCCCGCCTCGGGGGCCAAAGCCTGCAAGAACTCGGCGACGTCGATCTTGTCGAGCGTCGTCAGCCCGCCATCCCACGCCAGCTCCTCGGCGTTCTTCGAGCGGAGCTTGAAGTGCTTCAAGGCCCGCCGCTCAAGCTCGGGCTGCTCGTCTTCGGCGACCGTGGTGACAAAAATCTTTTCGCCCTTGGCCTCGACCCACCGCCCGCGGACCTGGTCGTACCGGTACCGCTTCTTGGTTTCGCGGCAGTCGACCATCTGATCGACGAACAGGTCGTGGTGGCCCGAGCACTTCCACACCTGCGGGTGCATGATGATCGTGCAGTCCAGGCCCGTCATGTCGAACGCGCTGGGGGCGCCGGCGGGGGCGGCCAGGTCGTCGTGGGCGGTGACCATGTCGCGCCACCAGGCGTCCTTCAGGTTCCGCTTCAGCTCGACGCCCAGCGGGCCGTAGTCCCAGAAGCCGTTCAGGCCGCCGTAGATCTCGCTCGACTGAAACAAGAACCCCCGCCGCTTGCAGAGGGAGACCAGCTTTTCCATTTCCATGATGCCGTTCCGCCCCGGGAAGTGGCCGCAGGTGCACGCGGGTGAACACGGGTGAAGCGCAGGCGCCGCCCGGCGTAGATCCGCGTCGATCCGCGGCTGCCTGCGTCGGCCGCTGATTCTAGCGGCCGGCCCCGACCAGACCTATGGCGCGGTGATCAGGCCCGTGGCGGGGTCGAGCTCGGGCACGATGTCGAGCGTGTCGATCGCCGCGCAGCGGGGCAGGTCGTCGCCCATGCCGATGGCGATCAGGTTCTTGCCGCCCGGCGTGTTGCGCAGCTCGGCGGCGAGCTGCTCGCTGGGCGTGCGGCCTAGGGCCCGGGCCGTGGTGAGCAGTTCTTGCCACTCCCGGGCGGTGGCCTCCGCGGGGCCGCCGACCTCGCGCCGCGGGCCCTCGGCGATCACCCCGGCGGCGATGGCGCCGGCGATCAGGCGGTCGTCCCGCGAGACGTGCCCGCCCGTGCCGGCGCACAGCAGGTGCACGTGGCGGTCGCCGCGTACGGCGTCGACCACCGCCGCCAGGTTCACGGCGGCGCCCACCACCACCCGGCTGCCCAGCCGGGCGTGGTTCAGCGCGGCGGTGCCGTTGGTGGTGGTGAAGAAGACCTGCTTGCCGAAGACCTCGTCCGGCGTGTACTCGGCGGGGGAGTTGCCCAGGTCGAAGCCGTCGATGATCTCGCCGCCCCGCTCGCCGCCCAGCACCACGCCGTCTCGGTCGCGGAGGCCCGCCTCGCGTGTGACGTCGCCCACGGACAGAAACGCCCGCACCGCCGACGCACCCGACGCCAGCGCCCGGCAGATGGTGGTCGACGCCCGCAGCAGGTCGATCACCACCACGGTGCCGCCGGCCAGGTCGGCCTCGGCCACAAACTGTGGCAGGTAGTGGACGTCCAGCGAGGGCGATTCGGTCATCCGGTGCTCACGAGCATAGCGGCGTTTAGGGGCATGTTGCTGCTCCAGCGGCTCGCCCCAGCGTGCCCGGGCGTCCCCGCCCCGGGCCAGTTGCCATTCTGCCCGGCCGCACTCTAGTCTGGTAGGCCGCAGCAAGGCCCACGCAGGCAGGCCCCTCACGCAACGCAAGCCATCCGGCAAAAAACGGAAACGCAACCGCGGAAACGGATGACGCCGACGACCCAACCATCGACCGACGACCCCTCGGCGCCGCAGGACGTGGCGGGGCCGACGAACGCGTCGGCGGCATCGCCGGACGGCCCGCAGACGCCCGGCGGAGCGGCGATCGACAAGTCAGGCGACCGGGTCAAGCGGATGTTTGGCGAGATCGCCCCGCGGTACGACCTGCTGAACCACCTGCTCAGCGCGAACGTCGACCGCTACTGGCGGTGGCGGACCACCAAACTCGTGCCGCCGGTGGTCTCGCCCGGCGCCGCGCCGCTGCTAGACCTTTGCACCGGCACGGGCGACCTGGCGTTAGCCTACGACCGCGCGGCCGGCGGCAAGCTGAAGATCGTCGCCGCGGACTTCTGCGAGGGCATGCTGGACATCGGCCGCCAGAAGGGCGAGCGGCGCGGGCGGAACGACCACATCGACTGGGTTGTCGCCGACACACAAGACCTGCCGTTCGACTCCAACGCCTACCAGCTGGTCACCGCGGCGTTCGGCCTGCGGAACGTCGCCGACACGGACCGCGGCCTCCGCGAGATGGCCCGCGTCACGCAGCCGGGCGGGCGCGTGGCGGTCCTCGAGTTCACGACGCCCCGCCGGCAGCCGCTGCGGTCGATCTACGGCTGGTACTTCCGCAACGTGCTGCCGCGGATTGGCCAGACGCTCATGCGGAACGACTCGGCCGCCTACGAGTACCTGCCCGAGAGCGTCGGCCAGTTCTACGAGTACGAGCAGCTGACCACCCGCATGGAGGCGGCCGGCCTAGACGACGTGCGGTACTACCCGCTCACGCTGGGCGTCGCCACGCTGTACGTCGGCAAGAAGGTGACCGGCGGGACGCGGGCCGCCCCGAGCTAAGCGCAACCTTGGGAGAGAAGATTGCGAATTGAGAATTGATGGTTGCAAATTTCAGATTTGCAATCCGCGATCGTCACTTTGCAATTTGCAATCTTGATGGCTGAACCCCGCCGGCCCATCGTCCTCGGCATCACTGGCGCCAGCGGTGCGCCGTATGCCATCCGGCTGCTCGAGGTGCTGCTGCACGCCGGCCACCAGGTGCACCTGTCGATCAGCCCGTCGGGCGCCGCGGTGATCGAGCAAGAGCTGGGCGTCCGGGTCGACCTGAAGGAGTTCGACCCGCGGCAACTCACCCCCGAGCGCATCCGTGAACAAACGCCCTGGTTCCCGGCCAACAGCCAACAGCCGACAGCCAACAGCGGAGCGGAGCTCCACTACCACCACTGGCAAGACTTCATGGCGCCGATCGCCAGCGGCAGCTTCTTGGCCGGCGGCACGGTGATCTGCCCGTGCAGCGGCACCACGCTGGCGGCGATCGCCGCGGGCATCGAAGGGAACCTCATTCAACGCGCCGCGGAAGTGGCGCTCAAGGAGCGTCGGAAGCTGATCGTCGTGCCGCGAGAGACGCCGATCTCGCCGACCTACGTCGCCAACATGCAGCGGGCGACCGACGCCGGCGCCGTGGTGCTGCCCGCCTCGCCCGGCTGGTACCACGGCGTGCGGGACCTGGGAGACATTGTTGATTTCGTCGTGGCCAGGATCTGCGATCAGTTGGGTGTGGATAACGGGCTGATGAAACGTTGGGGAGCGGAAGCGAATGACGAATGACGAAGCACGAAGGACGAACGCAAGCGGTTGGATGACCGAAGGTTCGTCATTCGTCATTCGTCATTTGTCATTCGTTCGCCGAGGCCTCCGCCCTTGCTGAAGACGCTCTCCCACCTCCTGTCCCTCATCCGCTTCAGCCACACGCTGTTCGCGCTGCCGTTCGCGCTGCTGGCGGCGCTGATGGCTTGGCGAAGCTCCTGGTACTTTGATGCCTACAAGGGCAACACGTACATCAGCACGCTAGCGCGACACGAGACGACTCCTCCGCTGCAATTCTGGCAGGAACTCCTCGGCATCCTGCTCTGCATGGTCTTCGCCCGCAGTACGGCGATGGCGTTCAACCGGGTTGTTGACCGCAAGATCGACGCCGAGAATCCTCGCACCGCCGGGCGGCACCTGCCGGCGGGCAAGCTGAGCCTGCCGCAGGTCAACCTCTTCACGCTGCTGTGTGCGATGAGCTTCGTCGCCAGCACGGCGTTGTTCTTGCCCAACCGGCTGCCAATGTACTTGAGCATGCCGGTGCTGCTGTTTTTGTGCGGGTACAGCTACACCAAGCGGTTCACGCCGCTGGCCCACTTCTGGCTGGGGGCGGCGTTGGCGATGTCGCCGATCGCGGCGTGGATCGCCATCCGCGGCGAGGCCGTCATGGCCAACCCCGCCGATTTGCTGCCCGCGGTGGTCCTCGGCGGGGCGGTCATGACCTGGGTGGCTGGGTTCGACATCCTGTACGCCTGCCAAGACTACGCCTACGACAAACAGGCGGGCCTCCGCAGCATCCCCACCGCCCTGGGCGTCCCTGGCGCCCTGCGGCTTGCGGCAATCTGTCACGCCGCTACTGCGGGGCTGCTCGCCCTCCTACCATGCGTGTATCCGCCGTTTGGCGTGGTCTACTGGGTCGGCGTCGCCGCTGTGGCGGTGCTGCTGATCTACGAG